>CAYVZN010000043.1:0-4902 GCA_964456125.1 uncultured Candidatus Saccharibacteria bacterium | reverse complement strand
GTGGGGGTTTCGGGTACTGCAACAAATGGGATTTTTTTAGACTTCATTATTTCTATTGCTTTGCCAGTCGCAATATCCAATACATGATGATGTCTTCGGTTTAACTCTTCTCTTGCGGGCCATACGGCATTGTGTCCCCCTGGATCTCTAGTGACTACCCATATTCGTGCCAACTTGCACCTCCTCGTATTTACGCTATATTTGGACCAATATATTTTTGCTCATTAACCCAGACATCTGAAGCAACGGGGCCAGGTATCCCTCCAGATTTCATAAGTACCTCCCAAACTACGCGTCTAATCTCTTCATAACTAGGGTGGCCTTCCACTATATCTATCAGGACATTATCTAGAGAGTATCCACCCCCCATGAGGCCCCTTATTTCAACTCTTGCAAAGGCTTTTCCCGAATCCATAATTTCTTTATTAGTAACATCGCGGATTATTTTTTGAAGATCCCAAAATAGCCACCGATGCTCTGGTAAGTAGCCACGACTATTGGCAATCTCGAAAGATTTTTGTCTTATTTTTTCCCAGACGCCCTGAGGGATTCCGGAATATTTAGACTCTTCTTTCACCGTTCCGAGTATACGATCAACTTCAGATGCTATACCTGGCATTTGTTATCCTCCTATACCTAACTAACCCAACTGGGCTTTGTAACTGATCTTAAGCAGACGCATTTTTCTGGGGACAGCTTTTTAAGTTCCTGTTCACGCCATGCAAAAAATTTTTTAAAGTTCTGAACCTGCAGTTCCGATAGCTTAAATCCCATGATACGGCAACCTCCACAAAGCATTACAGGTCAGCACTACAATAGCATACTTGGTTTTATATTGTCAATATTTACGTACTAACTTAATTATGGCTAGCGTTATATATGATTTACTTAACCTGTATAGGCTACTTCGTTATGCAAAGGTGGCTTTTTATTATGATATAATACCACCATGATCGGTCTTATACTGGTGCTTACTTCGACATTTTTTGAAGAGGTAGGCACTTCTATTGGAAAATTTAAGGTAGGCAGACATGCGGAAAGCATATACACAATGGGGTTTCTTAGTCTTTTCTGGGGAACTGTATTTTTAGTTGTTAGTGGATTCGTAAGGGATGGATTTGTTTTCTCCATGAGCTCACTGCCAACTTTTAGCATTAGAGCTGTCCTTGAAATAGCGCAAGCTCATGTAAGCATACTTGCAGTTACCACGGCAGACAGAAGTACTTTTGGGTTTGTAAGAATAGGAACTATTCCTCTGCTTTTGGCGATAGATATTTTCCTTGGATATACAATAGGCATAAATCAAATTATCGGCATAGGAATAATAATTGCCGGACTTGTGATACTTCTTATAAATCATGGGGTAAAAAGAAAAGGCCTATGGCTTGTTGCCTTCACCGCTGTGAATGCCGCCATAACGATTTCGCTCTTTAAGTACGATATAACCCATTTTAATTCCGTAGAGTCGGAACAGGGCATTATCATGATTATCTTAATGGCCTACTTCTTCGCCATGGCAATTTTTGTAAAAAAAGAAGATCCCATAAAATTCTTAAAGAAGCCGATATTTTTATCTCAGTCGCTCTCCTCCGGCATAGCTTCGGTGCTGATGAGTTTTGCGTACCTTTTTGCTCCGGCATCAATCATTACTACCGCCAAAAGATCCCTTACGATACTCTGGTCTATTCTTTCAGGAAAATTATACTTCCACGAAAAAAATCTTATTGTAAAAATAGTCTCATATTTATTTATTGTCTTGGGCTTGGTGTTTTTGGTGATATGACTCCCTCTTAACCTCCTGTAAGTAGACTAAAAGGCATTTTTCTAGTAATCTTATTAATATGTGCGGCATATCGGGAAAACTATATTTTAATGACAGGGGCGAGGTTGACGAGGGATTGATTAAAAAAATGAACGCAAAGCTTGCTCACAGAGGCCCTGATGACCAGGGCGTTTTTGTTGCGGGCCCAGTTGGCCTTGGGCATTCACGGCTGTCTATAATAGATCTGTCAGGGGCTGGACATCAGCCAATGCCAAATACAGACCAGACTATCTGGATAACTTATAACGGCGAAATTTATAATTTTTTAGAATTAAAAAAGCTACTGGAAAATAAGGGCTATAAATTCAGATCGAAGACTGATACAGAAGTAATAATTTATCTTTATCAAGAATATGGCGAAGAATGCTTAAAATATTTAAGAGGCATGTTCGCATTTGCAATATGGGATAACGATAAAAAGCAGTTATTTCTGGCCAGAGACAGATTGGGTAAAAAACCCCTGAAATACTATCTTGATCCGCATAAGAAGTTTTTAATTTTTGCCTCCGAACTCAAGGCGTTATTTGAGGATCCGGAAATAAATAGCAAAAAAGAAATAGATTATCAAGCAATAGATGAATACCTTACTTATAGTTATGTGCCTCATCCCAAAACCGGATTTAAAAATATTTATAAATTAGAGCCGGCGCATTATTTAATAATAAAGCAAGATGGCTCTATTTCGAAAAACAGATACTGGCAGCTTGATTTTTCAAAGAAACTTTTTATGCCGGAATCAGAATGGAAAGAGCAAGTTATTTCAAAATTAAAAGAGTCAGTAAAAATGCGTTTAATGAGCGATGTGCCCCTTGGAGCGCATCTATCCGGCGGGGTGGACTCAAGTTTAATAGTCGCGTTGATGTCACAAGAGACAAAAAACCCGGTGAAAACTTTTTCTATTGGCTTTAAAGAAAATGACTATAACGAATTGCCATTCGCGCGGCAAGTTTCAGAAAGATACAAAACCGAGCACTATGAATTTAGTATAGATTCTAATATGCCCTTGCTCGATATTCTGCCAAAGCTTGTTTATCAGTACGAGGAGCCGTATGCGGACGCCTCGTCATTGCCTACGTGGTATTTATCGGAGATTACAGGAAAGCATATCGGCGTTGCCTTAAACGGCGACGGGGGAGATGAAAACTTCGCGGGATATAATCGTTATAACGCAGGGATACTGTTTAGTAAATTAAGACCCCTGCCATTTAAAGATCAACTTAAATCTCTTAATAAATTTCTTTACCAGAATACTCATAAAAAAGTTTTTCAAAAAAGTTACAAACTTCTTGATTCTTATAATAAAAACTTTCTAGATTTTTATTTGAGAATAATAGATTATTTTGGACGGGAGGAAAAAGAATTTGTTTATACGCGAGAATTTAGTGAACGAGTTTCAGATTCGCGTTGGCAAAGTTTTATAAGCTTGTTTTATGACGAAGCGAGATCCAAGAACTTTGATTTACTGGATAAAATGCTCTACATAGATATAAATGCCGGTCTTCCCGGAGATTTGCTCGTGAAAGTAGATATCGCGTCTATGGCGCATGGATTGGAGATTCGTTCGCCGTTTCTGGATCACGAGTTTATGGAATTAACAGCCAAGATGCCTTCGGATCTAAAACTGCGTGATCAAAATAAAAAGTATATATTGAAACAGATAGCGTACGATTATTTACCAAAGGGTGTTATAGACAGGCGCAAGCATGGCTTTGAGGTGCCCCTGGAGCATTGGTTTAGAGGGTCGTTGTATAATTATATTCGCGAAGAACTCTTAGATTCGCGATTTATATCTTACGGGTTCCGGAGGGAAGGCATAGAAAAACTACTATCCGACCACAAAAATTTCCACGACGACTATTCAAAGTATCTCTGGGCGTTACTTATGCTAAAAAAGTGGCTTGAGACATGGTTTTGAAGCGAATTACTACTTATACAAATGCAACACGGCCGTATTTCATTTGTATAAGTTATTTAGTCGGTCATGAAACTTTTGATTCTATTTGTAAGATACAAAGTTTCCACTACTGGCGGTTACGAAAGAAGAAAACTATAATTCTTCCCAGAAACTGGGCAGCGAAAATTGGAGAAAAAGAAAGAGCCCTGCAGATTGATTCGTCCATCACGAATTTCGCAAGGCTCTAATGTGAGCGCTTTTTACGAACGCCCCTGACCACTCCGAAGCATCACATCGTCACGCGACATCGAGGCTCGGCGCACCAGGCCCGAGTTCGGAAGACTATTCGCTGAGCCACTGACCTTTCTCGTTTTCGCAATTTTCTTCCTGCAAGACGCAGATTTCGATTGCGCGAGCGCCAGGATCACCGAGAAGTGCCACGATATATATATAGGCGTTGTTGTTGAGCCAGATAAACCTGTCGCCGCCGTTTTCTACGGCTCTGGCATAGAGTTCAGAAAGTTCGCCCTCGCCCCACTCTGTCACATCGAGCCAGAATGGGCTGCTCAACTCTGATACTTCAGTTGATGTCTTCCCGAGTGCTTCTTCAAGCGTCTCATCCTCTCCATCCATGAACTTGCCCCAGACGTTTTTGAACTGCTTCAAGGTCATTCCGTGTTGGATACAGGCCGTGGCCCATCCACATATATCCTCGACTACTTCGTCAGGAACGTGTTCACCGATGTAGATCGAAGCGATGGCTTCCGGATTCTGAACCGGCGCAGCTTCCTCGAGAAGTGCGAGCACAGTTTCCGCTTTTGGCTTGTAACCCTTGGCGAGCTTCTCGCAGATGAGCTTCCGGTATTCGGCCGTGGCCTTCTCGGCGGAGGTGAATTTATTCGTGTGCGTCTGACCGGCAGTACCAATTTTTCCGAAGCGCACTGTGACAGTGTTACCTTCCCTCTCGGGTTCCCAAAACTTATTGGAACTTTCGGTCCTGTATTCGAGTCTCATTCGGAAACCTCCTTTTTAGGTATGAATTCCACAATCTGCTTGTGGTCGAGCATGCCAAACCATTCCGGTAAGGCATCCCCAGTATCCCATAGTATAGTATATTTGTCAAGTTTTTCGCTAGACAAAACTAGGTTTTTAGTGTAAATTAAAGGATATTATGGCGAATAAGGCT
>CAYVZN010000042.1:0-7574 GCA_964456125.1 uncultured Candidatus Saccharibacteria bacterium | reverse complement strand
TATGCCTGTATTATAGAATTTTTAAAGGTATTTGTCAATAGTTACAACTCTGCGTATTTTCTATATGATAATATATTCCGTAATGGAGGGTTTGGAATGAGCAAAGACAGTGCAAGCATAACACAGAACACTTACAATCGCGCGGCTAAAGACTGGATGGTTGAACATAACGATCCCTGGTATTGGCTGACCGAGTTCAAGATCTTTGAAAAATTATTGCCAAAAGGCCTGGCTTGAATTCTTTGTGGAGGTTAAAAAGTGACAGACAAGTATGTTAGGGCTAAGGTTATTGGGCGAAAAGATTTTACGAATGACCTTTTCTGTTTATGGCTAAAGCCGGAAACAGAAGACGGCGAGCCGTTTGATTTTAAGTTTAAGCCTGGTCAGTATTGCACTTTAGGCAAGGACGGAATTGAGCGGGCATATTCTATAGTTTCTGCGCCCTATGAAGATTTTCTTGAGATTTTTATTGAGTTGGTTCCCGAAGGCGAACTGACCCCTAAGATGTTTGAACTTAAGCAGGGTGATTATATGTCTTTGCGGCCGAGAGCCAAAGGTATCTTCACCTTTGACCCAAAATACAAAAATCATGTCATGGTAGCTACGGTTACAGGCATCGCGCCGTTTGTGAGCATTATCCGAGATTATAGACATAGACTAAAATCCGGTCATAATTTTTTTGTTCTTCAAGGGGCAAGCTACTTTGATGAATTTGTCTATAACGATGAGCTCATGGAGCTTACGAGGTCTGGTCTTTCAGAAAGTAACCTAGTTTATGTAGCTACAGTAAGCCGCCCGATCGAAGCGCGAAATAAGGACTGGAGAGACAACGGCGGCAGGGCAGGAAGAGTCAATGAAATTCTTGAGTATTACCTTTCTATCTGGAATATAAAATACAACATAAGACAGGATAATGCCTTAGTTTACGCCTGCGGCCACCCCGGGATGATAGAAAGCGTAAAAAATCGCGTAACTTCAAAAGATATTCCACCGGAAGAAAGATGGAAAGTTAAAGAAGAAAGATTTTGGAAAGAATAATTTAACCCCTCCGACTATAGTTGGAGGGGTTTTTACTACCTCACCCAACTGCTCCCCCCCCTCCCACCTCACCCCCAACCCCTCCTCCGACTATAGTCGGAGGAGGGGGAGCTCTTGATACACGTCTTATGCGGGTCCCCCCTCTATGCCTTTCCGCCAAAGGCGGATCCGCCTCAGGCGGAAATAAGGAGAGGGGGGACAGGGGGTGAGGTGAGGGGTTACCGAACGCACTCAAAAGTGCTAGTATAATATCATCATGATGCCCGAAGTAATAATCGCTTTTTTTGCGGCTCTCTTAGTGCGGCTTTTAAGCACGCTTGTCGGAGGCGGGGGAGCTGTTATAATACCAATGCTTTTATTTATGGGTTTGCCGCCCGATCAGGCGATAGCTACTAACCGGCTATCCGGGATTTGCAATATCTTTCCTCTTATAAAGTTTCATCAAGACAAACAAGTTAGGTGGAAAATCGGCTTATTTTTGGCAATTTTTACCTCAATCGGAGCAGTTTTCGGAAGTTTTATGGTTGTAACGCTCGATACGAATATAATGGAAAAGGGAATAGGAATTATATTACTGGCTTCTGTTCCAATGATTTTTTTAAAATCCAAAGCAGGCCTTATTGAGAGGGAAATAAAAATGACAAAGCTTCGCAATTTCGGCGGAGCAATAATTATGACATTTCTTGGAGCCGTGGGAGGATTTTTTTCCGCGACCGGAGTGTGGTTTTCTTATGTATATTTATATTATTACGGATTAACTTTTTTACAGACTGCGGCGACGCGAAAAATAAGCGGCATCGCGATAACCCTTGTTTCGCTTGCGATATTTATACCGGCCGGAATAGTTGTCTGGCCGATCGCGGTTGCGATGTTTATTGGGGGAGGAATAGGGGGGTGGGTAAGCGCGCACTATTCCAAGAGATTGGGAAACGCGTGGGTCAGAAATTTATTCGCGGCAGTGGTGCTCGCAAGCGCTTTAAGGATTTTATTTTTTTAAAAGTTGGTCGGTCCGATTGCAATCAGACTGATTTTTATTTACAAATTACAAAACAAAATAACCAACAAAATAACTTACAAAACTAAGACGATCGTCTTAGTTTTGTATTTGTATGGGGCATGGTAGCTTGCCTCTGGTGCGGGGTTCGCTTACAATACGTATATGCCCAAGAAACAAAAGTTCGCTGTTTTTGATATAGACGGGACTATTTTTAGGTCCAGTCTTTTGATTGAACTTGTAGAAGAGTGTATAGAGGAGGGCATATTTCCATACCGGATGCGCTCCATATATAACGAAGATTTTCAGAGATGGCTTGATAGGCGCGGTTCATACGACGATTACATTGGAAAAGTTATAGACGCGTATAGATCTCATAGTAAGGGCGTGAAATTGCGAGACGTAATGGATATCGCGGATAGGCTTATGGTTTTTCATAAAAACAGAGTTTATAGATACACAAGAGATCTTGTTGAAAGACTAAAAAAAACGCATTTTTTACTTGCGATTTCCCACTCACCATACCATGTAGTTGAACCCTTTTGCCGATACTGGGGGTTTCAAAAAGTGTATGCCATGATGTACGAGATAGACAAAAATGAAATTTTTACAGGCAAAGTAGAATACGAAGATTTTATGCGGAAAAAAAATAAAGTGCTGATGCGCGCGATAAAAAAAGAAGGCCTAACGCTTGCGGGGTCCATAGGAGTGGGTGATTCCGAATCGGATATATCTATGCTTAAGATGGTCTCGCGCGCTATAGCGTTTAATCCGAATAAAAAACTTTATCAGGCGGCTAAGCGCAATAAGTGGGAGATCGTAGTGGAACGTAAGGACATGATTTATAAGCTGTAAAATTCTTTAAGTTACGAATGGTCCCACGGCCTGTCATCCCGCACTTGATGACAATAGACGAGGAATTCGATTAGTGTATAATCAAAAATATGGCAAAGAAAAAAGAAATAACAATTGATAAATTAGCAGGTATGGTGTAAAGGGGATTTGCTGAAATAAAAGGTGAAATGAGGAGCGGTTTTGATGCTGTTAATAAAAGATTTGATAAGCTTGAGAGAAAAATGGATCACAAAAGAATAGATCGTCTTGAACAGCACATTGAAAATTTATATGAGCGATTGTCTGCTGTTGCGGCAGTAAAATAATAGGAGGTGGTTATGTCACAAGAGGGTTGGGAAAGATATACGCTGAAGCCGATGAAGACTCTTTGGGATCCGATTACAAAGTTTCAGTTTTGGCACAGTGTGGAGTGTGCCTGGCTGCGAGCAAGAGTTGATTGCGGAGAATTGCCCCCGGAAGCATATGAAGCGGCAAAAGCCGCTAATGTTACAAGCCATATGCTTAAGCGTATTAAAGAACTGGAGGATGTATACGATCACGACATGATCGCGTTTGTTGTCGCAATTAAGGAGCAGATGGGCGAGTGGGCCAGTGAATATCATAAGGGAATTACTTCTTATGACATAGAGGACCCGGCGTTTATAATGCGGCTTCGCAGCGCTTGGATGCTTATTTTGGGCGAGGCGCTTGAGCTTGAAAGCGCGTTGCGAGAAAAAGCAAAAGAGCACAAATGGACATTGATGATCGGGCGCACACATGGTCAATACGCGGAGCCGACAACCTTCGGGCATCTACTCATGGTTTATGCCGAGGCAGTATCACGCAGTATTGGGCGGCTTGAATATGTTCTTGATAATGAGTTAAATGAAGGAAAAATATCCGGGCCAGTTGGTATGTACGGCGAAATTGATCCTAAGATGGAAGAAAAAGCTCTTGAATATCTTTGGCTCAAGCCGGCAAAAGCCGAAACCCAGATTCTTCAGCGTGACAGGCACGCGGCTGTTATGGCCATATTGACCGTACTCGTTGGGACCATAGAGCAAATGGCGCGGACATTTTGGGAGATGATGCGCTCTGATGTTGGCGAGCTTCGAGAGCCGCGGAAGCCAAAACAGCGGGGATCATCGGCCATGGCATGGAAACGGAATCCTATCCTGACGGAGCGCCTGGAAGGCTTGCCGCGGCTTATCCGCGGATTTCTTTCAGCGCAGATGGAAAGTATTGCTACTCCAGAATGCCGAGATATTTCCCAGTCCATTGTTGAGCGGTATACTTTTCCCAATGCCACAAGCTTGGCGCATTACGCGGTTGTGCGCATGACAAAGTGCGTTGAAAATATGGAAATATTTCCCGACAAGATGCTTCGAAATTTAGAAAAGACGCAAGGCATCTGGGCAGGCCAGCGAGTACAGACCGCGCTTATGGATGCGGGCGTGCCATATAATACTGCGTACGAATTTATTCAGCGTGCGGGCTTTGTGGCTGCAGACGAAGAGAATGAATTTTTGTTAGTGCTTTTACAAAGCAATATGTATTTCTCCGAAGACGACCGCCGAACCGCCGTGGATGTTTTGGGGCTTGAACCTCTTACAAATCTCTTTAATCCCATATCATATATTCAAAAGGGGATTGAACACATTTTTAGCCGAGCTTAGCCCGGCTTTTTTGTTTTCAAAAACTCCCCACCTATTAGGATGAGGAGATAAAAAGAGCGGCCAAAACCGATAAAACCGCATTCTTGGTTGAAGAACACTACGAAGTTTTCCAGCCGCTCTTTTTTTGGGGGAGGCCAATTTTCTTATTCATACTCTTTTTTGGTACTTTAAGGCCTGCCTAGCCTCCCCTTGATTTTATCTTAGCACTTACCGTAGTTTTTGTCGAGGTTTTACTTGACTAAAACCATACAGTATGATATAATGGTAACTAAGAAAGCGACTGGACCGTCATTTTGTTGCTATGCGCGACGGAAAAAAATCGTGGCCGCTTTCTCCTCCTCTTGTTTTCTTTAATTTTTAGAGGAAATAAGAGGGGTGGCTGGCTCATATTTCAGATTCGTAGCACGAATTGGAGGGGGCGAGTTTGGCCACCCCTAATAAGAATTGGACAAGCTTAGCTTGTCTGGAAAGGAGTTTCAAATGCTCGGGATCGCAGTGGCAAGTCAAGAGCTCAAGGTTTTGATACATAAGGAGGAACCGGTCCCGGAAAGCATAGAAGAGGAGGATGGCAATTCGGAAAAAGGCGAAGATGTTCTTGTCCTGCCCTACAGCGAGCAGGGCCTCGCGACAGTGCTTGGCATGGCAGACGGCGATGTCATCGTACTCGCCGGCAACCACAGCTGGGCAAAGCCGCTCGCCTATGCTTTGACACGGCACGGCAAGGAAGTACGCTATGTTACGCCGCGAAAAGCCGAGCGAGGGCAGATTCTATCGCAGGTTAAGTTTCTGCAAAATGCGCTTGCGAGGGGAGTGACGGGGAAGCCATTTACCTCAGAGCAATATCAGCCGCACGCGAGCGGACCAACAGAAGATGCGGTGGCGCACCCATGGGTGGAGCTAGACAACCGGTATGTGGTCGTAATGAACGACCTGCGCCGGGCCAAGCACCGTATCATAAATTCGCTTCGCGTTATTTTCCCGGAGCTCGTGGGTCTTGAGACCAAAATTTGGGGAAAGAAAGCGCTTGCGGCGCTGGAGGACGAGGACTTTAGATATTTTAGGAAACATGGCCTCGACTACAGCGTCTCGCTTGGCCGGTACTTTCCGGAGGTAGAGCAGGCGAAGGCGCGGCACGAGCTTAAAGATTGCCTTGCCAAGCTTCGGGACGTAGAATCAGACAAGGCGCGTGTAAACGCGGAGATAGATCGTATCACGTGTGGCCATTCGATCGTGAAAATGTTTGACGGTTCGGATTCTGCCAAACGGCTGGCACTCCTCATCGGTTGGCGCAATTGGGGAAGGACCCGACAGGACTTCCGCGGGCTTCGCAAATACGCTGGCCTTGCGGTGTCGCGTGTTGACTCCAAGGGTAACCCGCGCATATCGCGCGAACGGCCCGCCATACGCACGTGTCTCTATTTCATGCTTCGTACAAACGAGGGCAAAAGGATTATCGAAGAGGCCAAGGCGCGCCTTGGCCGCGAGCTAAAAAAGCGCCCCAAGCGCATGGAGATACTCCTGAAGGAAATCTGGCGCGAGTGCCTTCAGGATTCTAAATAGCCCACAACAGTAAGGTAAGAGGCGGCTGGTTTTATGACTGTGTTGTCGTCAGACGATGGCTTCAAATAATGGCCGCCTCTCGCCTGGAATTTGTTCCTTTCTATAAAAAAGCGATTTTCAAAAGAACGGCTGGTAATAACATGCGCAGTTTCTCTAAAAATGAGAAACAGTTGCATCATTTGGCCGTTCTTTTTTGTTACAACTCATCGAGGGTAGACCTTGATGAGTATTTGTTTTCACGAAAAGTGTGGTATGATTTAGGAATGAGTACCCCTCGCTGCGCTCGGGGTGCTCATTATTGCAGCCAATCGGGCTGCGCCCTCTTGGGCAATAATGGCATGCTAGACATTAAATTCATCCGTGAAAATCCTGATATTGTGAAAGATGCCGTAAAGAAAAAGGCGATGACGGTGGATGTGGATCGGATTTTAGATTTGGACGAAGAAAAACGTGAAACCCTGCAGGCTGTGGAAAAATTACGGGCTGAGCAAAATGTAAAATCACATGTTTCTAGAACTTTGGGCAAATTTGGCAAAAAAGAGAAAGAGAGAATAGCCCTAGAAATGCGTCCATTAAAAGAGGAGTTGCAGAAGCAAGAGGGTAGTTTGAAAAAAATTGAGGAGGAATTGAGTGTGCTATTAAAGCAAGTCCCGAATATTCCGTTTGAGAATGTACCTGTTGGGCCGAATGAGAAGTCTAATAAAGTTTTGCGGGAAGTAGGTGATAAGCCTAAATTTGATTTCGAGCCTCAGGACTATGTGGCGATCACCGAGGCGCATAACTGGATAGATATTAAACGCGCGGCGAAAGTATCCGGCTCCAGATTCGGTTATATAAAGGGCGACTTGGCATTACTGGAATTTGCAATAATTCGTTATGCCCTTGATTTTCTAACTAATCCCGAGAAGATAAAGGAAGTAATTGAAAATTGTAAATTGAAAATTGAAAATTCTGCCTTTGTCCCCGTTTTGCCGCCCGTAATGATTAAACCAAGATATATGGATGCTATGGGATTTTTACACGGCGAAGCGGCTGACGACGTCTATTATTTAGAAAAAGATGATTTATATTTGGTTGGCACTTCGGAGCAATCTATAGGTCCTATGCACGCGGACGAAGTGCTAAAAGAAGAAGACTTGCCTTTGCGCTATATAGGCTTTTCAACTTGCTTCAGGAGAGAGGCGGGCTCTTATGGCAAAGATACAAAGGGCATTTTGCGCGTGCATCAGTTTGATAAAATAGAAATGATATCTTTTTCTCATCCTGAAAAATCCCGCGATGAACATAAATTTTTATTGTCTATAAATGAGAAAATGATGCAGGCCCTGGGCTTGCCATATAGAGTTGCGCATATTTGTACCGGAGATATGGGCCTTGCGAAAGCCGAGCAATTTGATATAGAAACATGGATTCCATCGGAGAACACGTATAGAGAAACGCACTCGGCAAGCAACATAACAGATTTCCAGGCC
>CAYVZN010000041.1:4433-7605 GCA_964456125.1 uncultured Candidatus Saccharibacteria bacterium | reverse complement strand
ATAGAAATAACCGCCTCTTTGAGATGGCGGTATTTCTTTGTATAACGCTTGAGTTGTCGTTTGAAATGAGGAAGGATTATCGGCTGGTACATAGGCAAAGTTATACATCCGCCAATTGTTCGCTTGCGGAAGGAATCCTCTTGCCGCGATATCTTTCTCGAAGCTCCTGTTGCAACACACTGGTAAGATGCTTAAACCGATCTTCTTCGCCCCCGGCTCGTCTTCCAAGAATATCCATAAAATAAATAGCGGAGAAACGAAAAAACTCTGCCTTACTCGCAAAGCCCTTCTGATGTATTGTTTCCTCTACTCGCTTCTCTAGATTTTTTGGGATAGAAAAATTTACAATCGCCATATATATTGATTATATATCTATCATATATATTGTGTCGAGGTCCTCTGGGTATTTTACAAAATTCATCTATTTTATTTCTGACACTCTATAGATCAACCCTGTTTTATCATCCGATACGTATATGGCGCCGCTATCGTCAACTATTACATCAACCGGCCTGCCGAGTTTTGAGCCATCCGGACGAAGCCAGCCGGAAACAAAATCCTGCTCGCCGATGATTTTATCTCCCTCGACATCAAGGCGAACTACTTTATATCCTGTTGGCTCGGTTCTGTTCCATGAACCATGATACGCGACTAACAGATCTCCCCTCCAGAATCTCAAACCCAACGAAGCAGAGTGCGCCTGCATATCATACGTACTCGCTTGAGTTGCAGAACAACGCCCGGGATTATTATACGCCGGGTCAGGAATTTTTTTGCCGTAGCAATACGGCCAGCCATAGTTATTATTTTCTCTGATAATATTAATTTCATCCGGCGGCAGATCATCCCCGAGTTCATCGCGGCCATTCTCTGTCGCCCAGATTTCCCCTGTTACCGGATGAAACACAAAGCCAACCGCGTTCCGAAGGCCCGTGGCAAATATTCTAAATCCCGATCCATCGGGATTATATTCGGAAATTACGGCGCGTCGCGAATCAGTTTCTTCACATACATTACAGGAGGAGCCAACCGAAACATACATTTTCCCAGATGCGGAAAATCCAATAGTGCGAGAGACATGATCTCCGGCATCAGCAAGATCGTCTACGATTACTTCCCTTTCGCCAACTTCGCTATTATTTAAATATTTGTATCGGGCAATTTTATCTTCTTCGGCGATATATAAATAATTATTATAGAACGCGATGCCGTGCGGGAGATTGTCGAGCCCGGAGAGAACCGTCTTTACTTCGTCGGCTTTGCCGTCTTTATTTTTATCCGGCAGAGCAAAAATCTTGCCGCCCGATTTAAGGCCGCTATATAATCCGGTCGGGCTTGGCATGCTCACGAATAAAATCCCGTCCGGTGAAAAGGCCATAAACCGTATAGGCCCGAGGCTCTCTTTATTGAAAAGTGATATTTTAAACCCATCCGGAATAGTCAGGGGAAAACCGGTTTCGTTAACCACGGGGAACGCTGGTTCTGGTTCCGGTTCAGCCACTGGTTCTGCCCCGCCATTCGACGAGCCGACTGGTTCCGGCGTAACAGGCGGCAAGTCAGAAACTATCGGCGCCGAAGAGCTTGTCGAATTTCTTTTTTCCTGAAATTGATCGTAAAGAATATTTATAACTCTATTTTGTTCATTTAAATATTCTTTAGTAGTCCACCACTCATAACCAAGAATTACGGCTGATGCAAGCGTGCCGGCAATGCCGATTATTAAAATTCTAACCAAACTTATTTTATCCATATTTTTATAATCCATAATTTTTAAAATCAACTTCATTTATCACGTGAAACTCGTCCCAGCTGTATGGACCAAGGGCAGTTTCAACGGGATCAATGAGTCGACGCGTTTTGCCATCAATGGCATATAAATTTATATCGCCTGCGAGCCTAACCAACCGAGAGGTCGGGTGCTGTTCAAACTCCTCCACGCTCACCTCGGCTATATCATCCCAACTAAACCCGTAAGAATTAAACACTTCAATATTCAAAATATGGCGCTTGTATCCCTTATCATTAAGCGCGTATACTTCAGGCGTGCCTTCTTTTCTAATAAGATTATTAAACGGGATTATATCTATAACGTTCTTTGGGAATACATAAACATCATTTCCGCTTTGCACTAATCGCTTTTTATTATTATGAATCGCGTAAATCTTGTCATCGCCTTCTGCCTGAATAAGCATTTTATTTGGGAAAAAGTTGGGCGAGAAAGAAAAAGGACCTCCGGCGGCAATTGCCTCCACAATACCATTTCTTACATCTAATTTCACTATCGCAACGCTAGTATTGTTATCTCGGCTTCTCTCGGCGAATAAATTAAGGGGGTCTATATGAAATTCAAGTCGGTATATTCCGGGAGGCAGATCTTCAACATCAAGATACTGGTCGGCCAAAGTATATTTATATACATCTCCCCATCCCGCGGAAACTCCCTGGCGTCTCTTGTCGTCGCAGCTAGTGTAACCCTTATTTTGAGGAGCGCCCTCAATGCTCAAATCCACAGCTACGGTATCCCACAAACATCGTGTTGCTTTTTCCTGGATTGCCGGAGTTGTAATGCCTTGAGCGGATTGAAAAATATATTCGGAGAAATTCTTAAAATGATAATGCAGATGCCCGGGTACCGAGTGCCAGAGAAACTCGCCTACCAGTTTATGGCGCTCGGAGCCATCGGTGCGGACAATTCTTTGATATACATTTCTGTTTAAGTCTCCCGCAATATGAATATCTTCAGGATTGCCTATAAGCTCTATGGGCCCCTTGCCTTTGTTCCACATAGTGGAACTAAATTTCAGTATAGTGCGGCCGTTTTTATCGGTAAGGCGCAGGTCGTTTACCGGAAACGGCACAAGATCGGGCAGAACATCCATCTCTCCCGGAAGAATAATATTAACTTCTGGCGTCAGTATTTCTCCTTCTTTATATAAAGACGCGTCACTTGCGCTAATTACATTGACTTCATCCCACGAAAAGCCGTGTATGCGAAAAGTATCCGCAGAATCTACCCAACGCTTTTTGCCCTCCTCTATATAATATACTTTAAAATCATTCATGGATCTAATCAGACTCCCTTCGGGCAAGGCCATCATCGCGCCATTTGGCAGCGCAAGTAAAAATATGATAATATAAATTTTTATTATGAAATACGCTTTCTTACTCATTA
>CAYVZN010000041.1:0-4333 GCA_964456125.1 uncultured Candidatus Saccharibacteria bacterium | reverse complement strand
CCCCACTTCGCTCCGACTGTAGTCGGAGCTTCGCGGGACAAGCCCCACTTAAAATACGTAAATCAGGGGCAAATCATCGGCATTCTTGGTCAAGGATACACAGAAGAAACCGACGGAGCGCGCAAGCACTTGCATTTTTCTTTAATAAAAAAAGACGTGGATTCGACAGGCTCACCACAAGCGCTTGATATCCGCGGCTATGTAAAAACTCAAGAAGAACTTGCCGGCTGGTACGATCCGGAAGAGTTCTACTCTATAAAGTAACAATTCTAAGAAGATGAGTTCTGAGAAGTTGTAAGAAGATGAGTATCTGCCCCATTCCTTATACTTACGTAATGTACGATCGGACGTTACGTAAGTATAAGTATTTTGAATATTTTTAAAAAGTTAAAACCCGCCTTCCAAAAAAGGCGGGTTGATTACAACTTAAAGCTGGTGAATAAACCTAGTAAGCCGTGGTTCGAAAAATTGGCTGAAACAATTCGGTTCTCTTTTTGCATATATCCATAAAAACGCACTTCGGACAATCAGGTTTCGTCATTTCCGGACAGTACCTGCGAGCCATCCACATCTTTTGGTCTATGAACGACATCGATCGCCCCGATTCGGCTATAACTTGAGTAACCGCACTATACACGGCTGATCTGATATTGTATTCGGAATCCCCATCTACCCAACCCCTGGCTTTATTTGATCCTTGCTCACTTTGATCTAGATCCACGAGGCCCAAACGCAACGAAAGTCTCATTAAATGATAATCAATAATAGGCAACCAATTTTGAGGATCTTTAACGCGCAAAAATTTTTCGGGGCGATTTGCTAAAGTCATTGCCAAGAGCAGATTCTTTTTTTCAAACGGATCTTCGTTGTATCCCGCAATCTGGCGAACTTGCCAAAGAAAATATTTAAGGGGCTCGTTACTACCATTCGCGACTCCCATAATATCGGATGGGCTGATTCCTTTGCCCACAAACCAGCGTCCATAGTTTTTTGTAATTCTAAATCTTTCTTGAGGATCGGGAAATAATATAGGGCCATTGTCGTCAACAAAAATGTCCAGAAATAATTCCTCGGCATCTATATATGCCAGCCGATCAGGAGTAAATGCTGAACCGCTTTTGTCGAACGCCCTCATTGCTACTTTCCACAATAATTCCGAACCCTTAGATTCTTTACCGCCAATTACGCCAACTAGGGGTTTTTCATAACCCGATTCATTGCCATGCCAAAAACCGTATTGATGAAGGCATACAAAAAAGAAAAAGTTTATTGCTTCCTGATGATTGAGTTTGGGATACATGTCGCCTGTAAAACTTAGCCCATGATCGCTATCGGGTAATTGTTTTAAAAACTCTGAAAATTTCTTAATCTGTTCAGCATTAACAGTTGCCATAACTGCCTTTCCTCCTTTTTTAATGTACTAAAAAATTAGACAGTCTCTTATACTCCTAATCTTACACATATCAGGATCTATGTCCATAACGAGGCTTGTACCGATATTTAGTATTGCCGTGAAATTTCGGCTTAACAAAAATGCTCGGATGTCGCTCCGGGGGAAGCTCTGGGATAGGAGAAATAACAAGGCTTCTTCTTATCAAGCGCTCGATACGGCGCACTTCTCCTTTCTGCTCGGGAGTAACGAAAGATATCGCCCGCCCGCCCGCGCCGGCGCGGGCCGTACGCCCGATTCGATGCACATAATCCTCGGGGTCGTTGGGCATATCGTAGTTCACTACCAGCGCGATCCCGGCTACATCAATACCTCGCGATGCAATGTCGGTAGCAACCAAGACCCTGTACTTTCCTGATTTAAATCCTTCAAGCGCGTCTCGCCGCTGCGGAAGTGACCTATTTGAATGAATCTCTGCCGTAGTATGCCCCATCGCGCGAACCCTGCTCGAAAGACGCTTCGCGCCATGTTTTGTTCTTGTAAAAACTAAGGCCGTACCTTGATACTGATCAAGGAGTTTATCCAAAAGACGGCTTTTACTGTCTTTATGAATTACAAAAACTTCCTGGGTTACGCGTTCAACCGTGGTTCCCGAAGGCGCCACCTCCACTCGTATTGGAATTTTCATATACTCTGTCGCGATTTTCATAATTCCCGAAGGCATAGTCGCGGAAAATAGCATTGTCTGGCGATCTTTCGGTACAGCGCTCAAAATCTTATTGATTTGCGGCGCGAATCCCATATCAAGCATTCGATCCGCTTCGTCTAGAACCACGACGCGCACATTGTTGAGCCGCAATACTCTCTGATTCATGTGATCAATGAGCCTCCCGGGCGTTGCTATAATTATATGCGGATTTTTCGTAATTGCCTTTATCTGCGATCCCGACGAAGCACCGCCGATAATAACCGCGGTTCTTAAATTAATACTCCTCGTAACTTTTTTTAATGCTTCATCAACCTGAATAGCAAGCTCGCGCGTAGGCAGTATCACAAGACCTTGGCCTCTAATCTGCGCTAACCTTTGAATCGTCGGGATTCCAAAAGCAAACGTTTTCCCTGTGCCTGTCTGGGCAATACCAACAACGTCTTTGCCCTGCAGCGCTATGGGAATCGCCTGTCTTTGAATCGGAGTGGGAGTTAGACAATTAACACTCGCCAGCGCCTTAACAAGTGAAGGCGCCACGCCCAGTTCCGAAAATCCTGAAATAGGTTGTATTTGATTTTCCATTTGTTTTGAGGTCATCTCCATTTTAAAAACGGTCCGATCACAATCGGACCGTTTTATTGATTTGAATTAGTTGAGTTCCTCCCTTTCTTTTATAGATAAAGACGTGAGCCACATTATAAGAGGTCTTCGCAATTTATCAGTAGACCAATCGCTGTTTTTGAACAGCCCTGCTTTCTCCACTCGAAATCGCGAAAGCATTGCTTGCGTAACCTGGAGATTAGCAGGCGACAACTTATTATGATCCAATAAAAATTGCTGCTTGCTGTTCATATCCCTACACTAGCATATATAGTATTAAAAAACAAGTAACCCACCTTGCGTGGGTGGGTTCATGTTCTAATTCATCTTATTTTCTTTCCGTATCTTGAAACGTTTATCCAGCGCTTCGCGCGCCTCAACCATGCCGGTATACGCGATCTCTTCTTCGGATGCCATCGCGGCCCCGAAGAAACCCTGCTTTCGCATTTCAAGGGCTTTTTCTTGAGAACGGCGCCGCGCTTCATCCCATTCATGCCCCTCAAACATATCTACCGCGCCGTGGGAAAACTCGCCGCGCGAGTTCATGGAAAATGCTAGACAGCTCACAAGCGGATGGCAGTACGGCCCTGTTACCGGCGTATTAATTTTTGTAGGGAAAAATGGCATAACATGGGAGCCGCGCGCGTCTCCAGTTACGTAATGCGCTATCAAGTACGGCTCCACCAACTCCTCCGGAGCCGGAAATATTCCTTGTGTCCGCACCAGAACAACCGGGTCATCTTTGCCTGTGTATTTTCCGGCGATATTGTGCAGACGCGTAGCCGAAACCGCGGCAACTTTCTCGTTTGGCTTATAACGCGATTGAATTGACTCGACCGCGTATCTATCCGGATTTTGCAATAACACCGCTACTTCCCACACGTGTTCGGGAACGTCAAAATTAATTATTCTATCGGATTTCTTTGCCGTATGGTCCATGTCTATAACAGTAAACGTAAATCCCACGCGCATTTTGGGATTCAAAAGAAGTCCGCCGTTGTGCATTGCATCGCAAAAAGCAAGATACAAGGGCAGGTTAAACGCTCCCGGTCCGCATTTATCCGCGGCAAATATAAGAAAGGCCTCTGCCGGGCGGTAATTGCCGCTCGGGTTAAGATCAAATTCAATTTCGGCAACTCCGGGGCCCGCGCCCCGCAAATTACCGCTTGGCGCGTCCACAAGAAGGTCTTGCCCGGCGCCATAACACCCCTCTTCTTGCGCCACGGCCGTTGCCGCTTTGAAAGCATCCCACGCTAATTTATGGATTCTTTTCGCGCTCTCGCCTTGCTTATGGCTCATTACGAGCTTGATATCATCACCAGTAAAGTCAACTCGAAAATCAATGAGCAGCTTCCCGAGCTCTTTCTTTAACATGCCTTTCACCACTTCAATCATTTTAGAAGACGGCCTTGTGTGACCGCCGATGCTGCCCACGTCCGCCTTAATTACTGAAAGTGTTATTCTCATGTAATTATCTTAATCGCGTCAGAAACGAAAGTCAACATTGACTTAACTCCATTTCTGCTATAAATAAATACTATGCTTTCATATTTTGATCTAAGAAAAGGCGTTCAATTTGTTTTAGACGGCCAGCCGTATGAAGTTTTGGAATTCAGCCAGATGGGAAAGGCGCA
>CAYVZN010000040.1:0-7617 GCA_964456125.1 uncultured Candidatus Saccharibacteria bacterium | reverse complement strand
TGCCGCTTGGGAGACCCGGAAGCGCAAGTTATCCTGCCGTTGCTAGATTCTGATTTTGTTGAACTATGCTACAGAGCCGCAAAAGGTGATTTATTAAACGCAACAAAGCCGATTTGGGGCAGTGACGCCTTAGTAAACGTAGTTATTGCATCGCCCGGGTATCCGGAGAATCCAAAAATCGGTTACAAGATTTATGGCCTAGAAGAGGCCGCGAAAGAAGGGGCTCTGGTGTTTCATGCGAGTACCGCGGCTGGACAAACTCACCATAAAAATTCTAAATTTTTTAAAACCAACGGCGGACGGATATTATCTGTAGTTGGCAGGGGCGAAGTCATAGAGAAAGCCCGAGAGCAAGCGTATCGCGCCGCGTCAAAAATTTCATTCGGCAGGAAATCTCCGAATAAAGGGTTTCAACAATACAGAAAAGACATAGCGCGGAATGTATAAAAAAATAAACGGACATATAAGTCCGTTTTTAAGTTATTTCGATAAATAAAATTATTTTATTTCCAGGTAATTTATTTCGCCGTTTCCTTTTTGCGCAAAGAACAATTTTATTGAAAGATCCGGAAAAAGATCTCCGAGCAATGCGTCGGCTTTTCTAAGGTCTTGGCTTTGAGCTTCAAGTTCTGCGCCGGGGTCCTTTATTCCGTATGCTCCGCAAGTTGCGTGATTTACAATAACTACTTGTTTGATATTATGCAGTCTTTTTGACAGCGTGATTATGTCAGTATTCAATCTCATACACGCGCCCGGAGACGTCGCTAAATCAAAAGTACTAATTCCGAGCCCCTCACGAATAAACCTTGACGTTGTTTCGTGAAATCTAAAATCAATACAGGTTATGACCAGCGCTTCGCACTCGTGCGATTCAAGAAGTTTTCGCGGGGCGCTATAGGAGTATTGTTGCGACATTGTTGTTAAATTCAAATATGCCACCTCCTTTTGACTCAAAATATTGCTGTTTATCCTGAGCTTGCCGAAGGACTTTGATTGCACCACTTTTAATAGTGGTTACAATGGCCATGTGGTCTGTGAGAATAGTAAGTTCGCCCTGCGTGCCCGGGAGGGTTATCGACGATACCTCACCTTCGAAAAGTTTTTCTTTTAGATTTAGGATTGTAAGATGGATCATGTTTTTTGAAACCTGAAACTTGAAACTTGAAACATGAAACATGCCGAGCCCTACACATAGTAAATGTAGTAAATGTTTCAAGCTTCAAGCTTCAAGCTTCAAGCTTCAAGCTATCTCGTCAATACTTCCCTTCATATAGAAAGAATCTTCGGGCGTCTCGTCGTGTTTTCCCTCTATAATTTCCTTGAAGCTCCTAACTGTATCTTGCCGCGAAACATATTTTCCGGCAGTTCCTGTAAAGGTCTCTGCAACAAAGAAAGGCTGGGAAAGAAATCTCTGGATTTTTCGCGCTCTATATACTGTGATTTTGTCTTCCTCGGAAAGTTCTTCCATGCCGAGGATTGCAATAATATCCTGCAAATCTTTGTATCTTTGCAAAATCCTCTGAACGCCTCGGGCAACGCCATAATGCTCTTCGCCGATTATATTTGGGTCAAGCATAGTAGAAGAAGAGTCCAGGGGATCAACGGCAGGGTATATGCCAAGTTCCGTGAGCGCGCGGGACAATACTATCGTGGAATCTAAATGGGAGAAAGTCGTGGCCGGCGCAGGATCTGTTAAGTCGTCTGCCGGGACATATATGGCCTGAACTGACGTGATAGACCCCTTTTTCGTGGATGTAATTCTTTCTTGAAGATCGCCCATTTCTGTCGCGAGTGTTGGTTGGTACCCTACGGCAGAAGGCATGCGGCCTAGAAGCGTCGACACCTCAGAGCCTGCCTGGGTGAATCTGAATATATTATCTATAAATAATAATACATCTTTACCGCTTTTTTCTCTGAAATGCTCTGCTAGGGTGAGCGCGGAAAGAGCGACACGCAGGCGGACTCCCGGCACTTCATTCATCTGGCCGAATACAAGAGATGTTTTTGAAAGTACTCCGGATTCTTTCATTTCCTGATACAGGTCATTTCCCTCGCGGGTTCTTTCACCAACGCCCGCAAAAACGGAATATCCTCCGTGTTCTTGGGCAATATTTCGAATGAGCTCTTGAATGAGTACGGTTTTGCCAACGCCGGCTCCTCCGAATAGGCCCACCTTTCCTCCTTTTGTGATGGGGGCGATTAAGTCTATTACTTTAATGCCTGTTTCAAGGACTTCAGTTTCGGTGGATTGTTCGCTGAAGGTGGGGGGCGCTCTGTGTATTGACGCATATTCTTTTGCGTTGGTCGCGCCTGCGCCGTCAATAGGTTCGCCAACTACGTTAAACATGCGGCCTAAAGCCTCTTCGCCAACCGGAATCTGAATTGCTTTGCCTGTCGTGCGTACCTCCATGCCTCGCATAAGTCCGTCAGTAGAGCCCATAGCAACAGCTCTTACTTTAGAAGATCCCAAGTGTTGCGCAACTTCAAGAATAAGGCGGGCGCCGTTTTTAGTAATCTCCAGGGCCTCGTTGATATTAGGCAATTTTTCCTCTCTCCCCTCGGGAGATCTTTCAGAAAATTCTATATCAACTACGGGGCCGATGATTTGTGTAATATGTGGCATTTCGAGAAATTAAAAGTTAAAAAATAAAAATGAAAAATAACAATTTAAAAATTAAAAATCTACTATATAGCACTAGGATTTATGCGGTGTTGCATATTTTTCATTTTGATCTGTAATTTTTCACTTTTCATTTTTAATTTTTCATTTTAATGCTTCTACTCCAGCCGTAATTTCTGAAATCTCTCTCGTTATCGCGGCTTGCCTTGCTTTATTATACGACAGGGTCAGCTCGCCCAGTATTTTTTTTGCGTTGTCGGAGGCATTTTTCATGGCAACCATTCGTGCGGAGTGTTCCGACGCGTTAGACTCAAGAATTATATGATATATATAAATATCCAACAAGTATGGGACGAGTGTGTTCAATACAGATTCTGCGCTTGGCTCAAAGATATACTCTTGATTACTGACCGATGACAACTGACTACTGACTACTGACGACTGATCACTGACTTTTTTCTCTGAATATTTACCGGCTTCTGGCGTGATGTCGTAAATTAGATCTTTAAATATATCTGTAGTTATGGGTAATATTTGGCGACGATTTACTCTTTGCTTTAATGTAGAAATAAATTCGGTATAGATAGCTACGACTTTTCCAATACTGTTACTTGCATATGTTTTCTGAATAAATTTAGATATCGGTTTTACTTGTTCAAAGTCTATATAGTCGCCAACGCTTTTGAAAATTTCCAGTATCGGAAACTTCATGCGCTCAAAATACGATTTGCTTTTTGCGCCCACAAGCACAAGCTCGATATTATATCCGTCTTTTTTATATTGCTCAAAGATTTTTTCGCTTTCTCGAATCACGGCGCTATTGAGGCCTCCACAGAGGCCTTTATCGGAAGTAACTACGACGGCCAGAAGTTTTTTTGACTCCGGATTCCCATCAAGGAAAAGATTCTTAATATCAGGTTGCCTTGCTTTTATATTCGAAAGTACAGATAACGCCTTTTCCGCGTATGGCCGAGATTGCAACGCAACAAGCTGGGCCTTGCGCATTTTTGAAGACGCAACCATCTGCATGGCGCGTGTTACCTGCCCTGTGTTTTTAACTGATTTTTGGCGGCGTTTGATGTCGCGTGTGCTAGACATTTTCTACGAAAAAATTTTTAATTTTTAATTTTAAATTTTTAAACATATCGTTTGTTTTTGAGACATCAGAACATTAAGAAATTGTTTAGAAATTAAAAATTGGAAATTAGAAATTCCCCAAGCGCCTTTTTGAGCGTTCCCTCCGTGTCTTCGCTTAAATCTCTCGATTCTTTTATCACATCAAGTATTTGGGGGTGCATATCTTCTATGTATTTCAGAAACCCAGATTCCCATTGAGCAATGTTTTTAACTTCTACGTTATCAAGATGCCCATTTATCGCGGCATAAATTACAACAACTTCTTTGTACCATGGCATTGGCGAGTATTGAACTTGCTTTAAAAGTTCTGTGAGGCGCTCGCCTCTAAAAAGACGTTTTTGAGTCGCTTCATCGAGGTCCGAACCGAATTGCGCGAAAACCGCGAGTTCTCTGTATTGAGCAAGGTCGAGACGAAGTTTTCCCGCCACCTTTTTCATCGCCTTTGTCTGGGCCTTGGAACCAACGCGCGAGACAGATAATCCAACATTGAGGGCCGGTCTTACGCCTTTGTAAAATAAGTCCGGCTCAAGATAAATTTGGCCGTCTGTTATAGAAATTACGTTAGTTGGGATGTATCCGGAGATATCTCCAGCTTGGGTTTCTATAATAGGCAGCGCGGTGAGCGATCCGCCGCCGTTATTTTTATTTAATTTCGCGGCACGTTCTAGCAATCTTGAGTGCAAATAAAATACATCGCCAGGATACGCCTCGCGTCCTGGAGGACGGCGAAGAAGCAAGGAAAGCTGCCGGTACGCCCACGCGTGTTTTGTGAGGTCATCATAGAAAATAACAGCATCTTTGCCTTGGTCCATGAAATATTCTCCTATGGCGCATCCAGTAAACGGGGCAATGTATAATAGTGGAGCAGGTTTTGATGCGGATGCCGATATTACTATAGTGTATTCCATAGCGCCCTCTCGTCTTAGAGTATCCACTATCTTTGCGACTTTAGATTCTTTCTGGCCTATAGCGACATATATGCAATAAGGCCGCTTTTCTTTGGGTTCGTTTTTTTGATTAAGTATAGTATCCAGAATTATGGCAGTCTTTCCGATCTGTCTGTCGCCGATAATGAGCTCCCTTTGGCCTCTTCCTATGGGAATCATAGAATCTATGGATTTTATTCCAGTATGAAGCGGCTCGTTAACAGATTCGCGGGCTATCACCCCTGGAGCAGTTTTTTCAACCGGATAATACTGTTTAACATCGAATGTTAAACCTCCGCCCTCAAGCGATTTTCCAAGAGGGTCAAGTACATTACCGATAAGTTCTTCGCCCACAGGCACCTGAAGCACTTTTCCTGTGGTTTTAACAATGTCTCCTTCGGATATATTTCCGTATTCTCCCAATATAACCACGCCCACTTGATATTCCTCTAAATTCAACGCCAAGCCATATACAGGGTTTTGCTCGCTAATTTCTTCGGGATTTTTATCGGAAGTGCCGGGGTATATTGCTATCATTTCAGAGGCAAGTACTTGGCTAAGGCCGGACACAGCGCAAATTCCATCGCCGATTTTCATTACACGTCCAAAATTTTCCTGCACGGCTTCGGGGAGACCTTCAAGTTCGCGTCTTAGTTTTTCATGGAGAGAGATGTTCATATATGAGATTTAAGCAATTCTATTTTTTTTCGTAATGTCGCGTTATACATTATATCTTGTTGTCGCACAGCCACTCCTCCGAGTAGATCGGGATTTACGGAAAATTCCCTCGGCTCGGCAGATATACTTTCTACCTTTTTTCTTTGATCCTTCGTCAGCTCTGCGGCGCTTGAAATATAAGTCGTGCGCTCTTGCTCTTTTTGTGTCTGGATTTTGTGGAGCTCTTTTTCTATAGCGGGAGCAAGATACGACTCCTTATTGCGCCCTAAAATCGTTTTAAAATTATCTAAAATTTTATCCTGCTTGTTTTCGGATTTGCCTTCTAAAACCTCCTGCAGTAGTTGCGCGTATTCTTTAGGATTCATGTTTTAGGGCTTTAATATGGGCGATTGCTTCGTCCTGCAAAGCCGCCTTTTTCTCCTCGGCCGTTTTTTCACGCAGCAAATATTCCATTCCTTCAAGCGCGAGTTTTCCGATTTCTTGCTCCGCTTCCGATAGGCGCTGATTTCTAAGGCTTTCAATGTCTTTTTCAGCCTTACGAAATATCGTTTCTGATTCTTGGCGAGCGGCGGTTACTATTTGAGTCTTTGCTTCTTCGGCGCGTTTTTTTGCTTCATCTACTATTTGCTGGGCCTCCTTGCGAGTTTTAGCAAGCTCTGTTGCTTGAAGTTTTCGCATTTCTTTAAATTGCTGTTCAGCGGCCTCGGATTTTTTAAGACCGCTTTCTATTGCCTCGCGTCTTTCCCGCAAGAACTTAAGCATCGGCTTGTACAGAAACTTTTTTAATACAAATAAGAGTATAAAAAAGTTTACTGCTTGGGCAAGCAGTAACTGCCATTTAATTTCAAGATTTTCTAGTAACTCGGCCATTCCTCGTTAAAAACACAAATCCACAAATGTATACTAATACACGAATGGTATTTGTGGCATTCGTAGATTTGTGTTGTTACACGAACTTAATCATCAACGCTACGACTAGCGCGTAAATTGCGACGGCTTCGGCAAAGGCGATCGCCAAGATCATTGCTGTCTGTATCTTTGGCGCGGCTTCCGGATTTCTAGCTATTCCCTCCATGGCTTTTGCGGCAAGTATCCCAATGCCAAGCCCGGGGCCAAGCGCGCCAAGGCCTATAGCTAAAGCCGAGGCAAGGTTTGTAAGTGTTTCTGTTTCCATGTTTTAAACGAATCCATACTAATGTGAGACTAATATACACGAATGATAAATCCGTGATTCGTGATAATTTGTCTCATATTCGTAAAAAATTCGTCCTAACTGTGTTCATTGCTAATTGCTACTTTTATAAATATCAACGTCAACATCGAAAACACTAATGCTTGAATAAACCCGACGAATATTTCGAGCCCAAGGAAGGGTAAAGGAGCTATATATGGGATAAGTGACGCGATGACCACAAGTAGAACTTCTCCGGCGAATACGTTTCCGAATAATCTAAACGAGAAAGAAATGATTTTTGCTACTTCGGCGATACTTTCAAGTATTCCCACGAAAAAATGTACCGGGCTTTTGAATGAAATAAATTTGCCGAAATGTTTAAAAAAACCAACAGCGGCTATTCCAAATACATTGGTTATAGTAACAGAAATCACAGCGAATGCAAGGGTAGTATTCAGATCACTTGCGGGCGCCCGTAAAAATGGCAAAAATACATTATGACCGCTATGTTCGACCTCTGTGCCCACAGTTCCCACTCCCGGTATTAGTCCAAGCCAGTTGGACAATAAAATAAAGACAAAAAAAGTCAGTATAAACGGATAAACCCTTTCAGTATCTTTGTCTGAGCCAATTATGCTTTTTACAAAGTTGTATGACGCGTCTATCACGGCTTCCATAAAATTTTGCATTCGACCGGGAACGGGGGATAATTTGTACGTGGCAGAAGTACCAAGAAATATTAAAACCCCCATCACAATCCACGCGAGAATGAGGGTATTGGTAACTGGCAAACCGGCTATTTTAAAAATTTCTTCGGCGGCAAGTGATATTTCCATTTAGATCAATCATACGTCAAAATACCGCTTTTGTAAACAAAAAATATGCCGCGTAAAGCCAGACACATATTGCGCTTTTTTATATCTAATGCTAGAGTAAGCAGAGTATTAAAAGTAGCGCGTTTGCTATTGACAAAAGTGTTAAATTTTGTTATAATACTCACAATAAGAAAGGTCGCGTAGTTTATCTGGAATATAATTAGATAGATCAAAATCAGTATGGCTAATTCACCTATGGATCAGGAA
>CAYVZN010000039.1:0-7868 GCA_964456125.1 uncultured Candidatus Saccharibacteria bacterium | reverse complement strand
GACGGCGCAAAAACAATATTATGAATTCTCCGCACTTGCCCGCCTTCGGAATAAATACTACTGACTTCTGCGGTTAAAATAAATCGGGTGGTTTTGAATTTTGGATTTTGTGCTTTGGATTTGTTTAGGATTTCGGATTTCGGATTTCGGATTTTGTACAATCCCTCTTCGGCTGGCTCTAATTTTTCTTCTAGTTCTCTAAACCACTGCGGATGCGTGAAGTCGCCAGTTCCCAAAACATCAATTCCTTTAATCCTTGCCCACTTATCCAACTCTTCTATATTCATGTCTTTCGAAGTCGCGCGGGAGTAGTGAGAGTGTATATGAAAGTCGCAGATGTAGTGCATAATAATATATTATACTCCATTATTATTGCTTGCGAGCAACCCCAGCGTAATCCAAAACATCAAGCTCCCCTGCTGAATGGTCCAGAAATAGTGGTCGTACATAGAAATAAGCATCATAAAAGCAACAGCGCAAAGCAAAATATACACACATACAAATGCAACACGGCCGTGTTGCATTTGTATGGTTCCTGTGAAAAAGTTTTTTGCTGCTCTTTCAATCAATAAAGCAATAAACAAAATAAATGCAAATAAACCTAGAGTCCCGGTTTCGCTCGCGATTAAAATAAAAATATTATGCACGGGCTGATAAAGATAATCTGGAAGGCCCGGCATTGAGTGCATAAAATTATTTACGAAGTTACCCATGCCTATGCCGAATAGCATGTGTGAGTAATTCTGACTTACTGTATTCAAACCGATTTCGTTAAAAAAAAGTCGTTCCTGTATTGCCGCTTCATCTATTGAACTGCCCAGAAATCTTGAAGAAACTTCGGGCCAGGCGAGAGCCACAACTAACAACTGACAACTAACAACTAACAACAATAAAAGAATCGCGGCTTTTTTGTATTTTTTAAATTTCTTGAACAAAAATATTCCTGCGAAGAATAAAATATTTATAAGCATAAAAAAAATAATTACGCCGCGGGAAAAAGTAAGAATGAGACCAAGCAGCAAAATAAAAATAGTTAGGGATATAAAATATTTCTCAAAGAAAACGCTCATCCACCGGGAGGCAGTATTATTTTCTGGCGGATTTGAGCCCGCCCCTTGGGGAGGGCGAGCCTCGCAGGTCCGACTACAGTCGGATCGAGAATGAGCCAGAAAATAATACTGCCTCCCCCAACCATTTAAAAATAAATGAAATGCGAACAGCAAACATATCCCCAAAAATCCCGCCAGCACATTCGGGCTTGGAAAAGTTCCGTACGCTCGAATCATATCCAGGCCACCAGCGTTGATTTGCGCCACGCCTTTCATACCTATCTGAATCGTGCTTTCATGAAATATCTCAAGCCCCAAAGATGACTGTTTTGCAAATTGCAAAATCGCAAGGATAGACTGAAATACTCCGCTTGCGATAAAAACCTGCAAAATCGTCCTTACGCCTATGGTGCGCGCCCTCGCTCCAACGTAAAAAAATAAAAAAATAAATTCCCCGAGTTTTACAAAGCGATAAAGGCCTACGCTAATAAGCTCCGCTTGCGTTAAAGATATAAAAGCAAGGCCTAAAAATATAAACAACAAAAAAATAGGCGTGAAAGTCGCTTTATACTTTAGTCCGAAGTTAAATTTTGGATACACGCTTTTAAGCCATAAGACAATAAGCGCTATCGCTAAAAAATCCGTAAAATAAAAAAACCCGGAATTCCATTCAAAAAATTCCGGAGGGCCAAATAAAAAAATCCTCTTCTGGATGGGTATAAAAAAAATTAGAGCAAGAAATACTAATTTTTCCAGTTTAGAAAACATTATATGGGCTCTCCCTCCGAATATATAGCAAATTCTTCCGCGCCGACAACAACAACATCATCCCAATTATACCCCAGTGATAAAAATGTCACCTCTGTTCTGATCCAATGTTTAGTTCCGCCGGCATCCACGCTATAAACTTTATAATCTCCGTTAAGTTGAATTAACCTATAATACTGCGGTTTTGTCGCAAGATATTCGGAAAGCGTAAGGCCGGATTCCCTCCACGCCCTTGCCTCTTCAATTCCTATATATCTAAAATGCCACGGCTCGTATATATAGCCCGTTATCTCGGCTTTACCTTTTGGGTAACTCATGACAAAACCGTATTTCCATGAATTTTCGGCCAGCCACTTGCCGGTAGGCGTATCTCCAAAAATTTCTCTTAGATCTGAACTTCCGTCCTCCGAGCCGAAATCCAAGGTTGTGCCAAGCTGGTGTTCGGAGTGGCCTGCTTCGGCAGAAAATCTATCCGCGTCTTTTTCTCTTCCGCTCCAAAACGCAAAAATAGATTTTTGCCGCTCGTAACTTCTATACGCGGAAATTATTTTTATCGGCGCGCCTGATTTTTTTGCGTCAGAAATTAAAAGTTTTAATGACTCATAGACTGTTCCTCTGATATATTTACCGCGGGCATCCAAATAAGAAAGTTCTAAAAGATCACTCGGCCTATATCTATCAAGCGAGTTTTGTTTATTTACGATATTTAAAAAATAATCCCCGTCGCGCAGTATTTTTGCAAAAAAATTTTCCCCGCTTGGCTCCTGAAGGTTTATAAACAAAATCAAACTTGCAAAAACTAGAATAGCTGCTTTTCGCATATTCTTGAATCGTAAATCTTAAATCTTAAATCGAACAACTATTCTCGCCACGCTCTCTTCTTTTGACCACCTTACATCTGTTTTTGTGCCCTTAAATGCTTTCTCAATTTGCCTCGCAATATTTCTTGCCAATTGATTTTCTGTGGTTAATACTTCTATATTATATTTACTCTTATCGCTTGATACTTGTCTCCCTGAGGGAGATCCCCCGTAAGGGGAATACTTGATACTTGATACTCTGTCCATTGGGTCCCTCTTATACGCCCTCTCGCCAGTATTTTTTATATTCGCCGAAACATCATCCTTATATTCTTCAGGCACATTTTCTATGATTACCTGCCCCTCAAATTTATTATCTTCCAGCATCTTACATGCCGGGCACAGCAAAAAATTAACAGCTTTCTCTTCTGATAACTGCTTATAATCTTCTAATTTATGATGCCAGCTTTTATGAAAATATACCGCGTCACATTTCTTGCATATCGCGACATCTTTCTTCCCGGGCCTAAACTCCTGCTCTTCTCTTCTGGATTTTTCAACATTTTTTCTAAATTTTGAAAAAATTAAAGGCATTTTACAAATTAAACTATGCGCTTCATGCTAAAAGTTTTTTTACAACAGATTTCTGTTCTTCCTCAAAAAATTTTTTTATTAAACTCCAATCTACTTTTTGGATCATTTGCGGCATGGCATCGTACTCTGCATCCTCAAAATATACAAGACTTTTTAAGATATGAACTTTATTTTGCGCGAGCTTGCCAAATTTTTTCTCGTAAAGCTGCAACACCTCGCCAAGCTTCAGCGCCTTTGCGACCTCAAGCAAAAAATACAGATCAATAAAATCGCGCTTGACGCCGCGGTCGGCTATTGCTGCGATTTTCATAGCAGCTATGTCTTTCTCATCGGCTATACGAATGCCGTTGAAATCATGCGTAGGGAAAAGAAGGGGATATTTATAGTAAAAGATGCTAAACCGCATATCTTTTACATAACCGAGAATTGTTCTCCATTCTTGTCTTTCGAGATGGAATTCAGAAAGTGTTTCTTCAAGCTCTTGCGTAAGAAGTTTCTCGTCAAATACATCTTTTGTAAAAAAGTCGAGGTCGTATGAGTACCTGTGACCAAGCTGTAATGCCAACGCAGTGCCGCCGGCAAGATACGCGTTGGGAAAAATGGATATTTTTTTTAGCGTATCCAGTGACTGCTTTGCAGTTTTAGAGAGGATTTCCGGAAACATCGAAAGTCAGACTTGCGCAAGCTGAAGAATAGCGCCCAAAAATTTCCGCTTTTGGGAGATAATACCCTAGACTCACGCAATGTTTTTTTTACATCTTCTTTATCAAAGTAATGAAGCGCCCAGATAACTGCCCGCTCGTCTCCGTATTCAAAAATCCGCGAGATAACATATGAACGGTTTTTATCTAGGTCAAGCTGTGAAAAATCAGTATCCCAAAAATACTTTTTGATATACACGGGTGGCTGCATGAAATTATGATAGCATATTTTTAGGGTTTGCCCAATCATTAAATTCCTGCTCTTCTTTTTTGCCCGCTCTATTTTTTCTATATTTTCCAAAAATCATGTTAATAAATATATTATCTCATACACTCCGCCAAGCGCCAATAATGTTATTAATCCAAAACGCACCGGGCTTGGCACATTAAGCGCGTATCCGGGTTTTCTATCTCCAAATTTAACTGCTCTTTGATAAATTAAAATAATAAAAATTCCGATAATCGCTCCCAGTACCGCCCCTGAAAAAGATATGATTTCTATAAATTGCTGCATACCCCCTATAAAAAGAATAATTGGCGCAAATATTACAAATGATGCTGAAATTCTCGGCCTTATACGCCAGTCATACTCAAATGTACGCTTTAAGTTGCTCGCGAGCGCTATATATGAAGTCGCTATTGCCAGTATCCCAAATATCGCCCCCAAACGTGCAACACCCACTCCAAGATACGGCACAAGTCCCGAGAGCGACTCCTCTGACGTATTGTGCCCCGAAATACCAACTACCAAAATAGTAAACAAAAGATATACAAAAATCGGAATAACACTGCCCCATATAATTGCGCGCTTATAATACTTCCCGTCTGCGACAGCATGCCGATCCGCCCCCGATGGAAATTTTAGTAACTCCCGAATTTCAGGTATCGCGAAAATTCCTGAAAACGCAAACAGGGTCACACCGTAAGGCAAAAATATATTAGATAAGTTAAACCCGTATAAATTTTTCGGACTTACATCTCCCACCCCCCAAGCAAAAAGAACCAAAATAATCAAAGCCATCAGGCCGGTCATCAGAAGTTCCACTTCCGCTATCGTTTTTATACCCCACCATACTATCGCAGACAACATAAACCAGAAAAAAATACTTAAGACAAAAGGGGTTCCTAAATCCGATAAAAGCAATGCCAAAAATTTTCCTCCGACAATTATGTAAGCAAGAAGCGCCGCGTATATGCTAAAAATTATTGTTATGCCAAGAATCTTCTTCCAGATCTTCCCGAAATACTTTTCGACATCTCCGGTCAAACGATGTCTTTCTTTTCCTCTTTCCACTATTTCGCCGTATATAAGATGCAAAAAAAGCATTACTATTCCAAGCGCTATGATATGGAAGACCCCAACAAAAAAACCTGCCTTCGCGGCAGTGTATGGTATCCCAAATATTCCAAGCCCGACTATAGCCCCCATAAGAGTAGCTACAGCGAAAATAAAATTTTTAGTCATGCTTTTATTTCGCGTTAATCCGATTCCCTATGCTAAACTTACGCATAACAACCATAACAATAAACGCAAGGATCGCGGCTGATATGCCAACAGTATACATACCCGCTCCTATTGCCATGCCGATAGCGGCAGACACCCAAAGGCCAGATGCGGTAGTTAGGCCTTCGACTTTTACACCCCTAAAAATAATAACTCCTGCCCCAAGAAAGCCGATGCCTGTGACAATTTGTGCCGCGATTCGCGACGGATCAACAATGCCCGCGGAATCGGAGAAACCATGCTCTGAAATTACAGTAAATACAGTGGCTCCCAGCGTAACCAAGGCGTAAGTTCGCATGCCTGCCGGCTTGCCGACATATTCGCGCTCAACTCCAAGAATAACGCCTATGACTATGGCTAGGATAAGGCGCAAAATTATTTCTATTTCGAGAGGCATTATATTTTCTCTTTACCTATTAACTCAATGACTTTTTCCACAAGATTTTTTGGGTTTTTATCATACACGATTTTCCCCGGTCCGCGATGCATTTTTGAGACTAAATCCTCTATCATGTCGGCAGTTCCTCCGCTACCCTGAAGAATCCCTGATGGTTTTCCATCTTCAAAAGCAACAGTAAACTCATTGAGGGTTCCCATTCTACCGCAACAAAAAATTACACCATCAGAGGCGCGGGTTAAAAGCAAATTCCTGCCCGAGTAATTAAATCCTGTATAGATAATCATATCAAAGTAATCAGTGGGCAGATTATATACGTTGATATGTTCTTTCTCGGAAGCTGCGGGAGATATGCCTATTGATATACCGCCTTCTTCTTTTGCTCCAATGGCAGACCAATATGGAATGCCGGTAGTCGCGCCCGTAACTAAAACTGCCCCTTGGCGGACTATTTCTCGGCCAAGATCTTTGGCGGATTCAAGCGCTCCATCCCCGCAATGATTTGTCTCGGCAGCGCCTGAAACGCATATTTTATATTTTGGCGTATACAGCATACTATTATAGTATCACTATTTTTATAACTCCACACTATCCCCGGTCATCGGCGCCTCTGCGTAAACGCCCAAGTTATCGCGCAATAACTGAACAAGAGCAAGAGCCGGGCCTTCTTCTCCTTGCACGGCAAAAACTTTCTTTAATTTCCCGCCTTGTTTTATACTTTCAACCCAATCATACAGCGCCTCTTGATCCGCGTGCGCGGAATAACCGCCTATAGCGCGAACCCTGCAACGAACGGTTACCGGCTCCCCCAAAATTCTTACCGTGAACGGACGGGTTTTTTTTGATCCGTCAAATATGCGCCTGCCCAAACTTCCCTCCACCTGATAACCGATAAACAATATCATGCTGTTTGGATCAGAAAGATAGCGGCGTTCATGATGCAAAATTCTCCCTCCGTTTGACATTCCGGATCCGGCAATTATAACCTTCGGAGGAGGCGCGTCGTTTATTGCCTTTGACTCATCTTTTGTATAAGTAAATTTTAATCCGGGAAACTTAAATATCTCATCTCCGGATTTTATAAGATATGTTGCTTTTTGATTGTAATATTCCGGGTATTTTTTGTATACATCGGTCGCTTTTATCGCAAGGGGGCTGTCTATGAAAACAGAAACTTTGGGAATCTTATCATTCTCGACAAGCGAGTTTAATTCATATAAAAGCTCCTGCGTGCGCTCTAGCGCAAACGATGGGATCATTAAAACTCCTCCCCTTGCCGCAGTATCCTCTATGGCATCTTCAAGAAGATTTTTCCTTTCTTCCCGTATTTCGTGACGCCTGTCGCCATAAGTTGACTCTACCACCGCGTAGTCGGCTTCTTCTATATATTCTGTTGGCCTAAGCAATGGCACCGGCGGGTTACCAAGATCTCCTGAAAAAACAATTTTTACTTGCCCTGAGCTTGTCGAAGGGCCCCCCGCCCAAATTTCTATGATAGCCGAGCCTAGTATGTGCCCTGCATCGCGAAATCTGCATTTTATATCTTCATTCACCTCTATAATCTCTCCATATTCTACACTCTTTACAAATTCGAAAGTGCGAACCACGTCTTCCTCTGAATAAAGAGGTTGCTCGCCCTCTCTTTCGGCTTCGCTCTGCATTAAGCTCTGGGAATCTTTTAACATGAGTTCCGCGAAATCACTTGTCGGGCGGGTCATAAAAATTTTTCCTTTAAATCCTTCTTGTATAAGCTTTGGCAGGCGGCCGGTATGATCAATATGCGCGTGAGTCACGAAAACCGCGTCTATTTTTGACGCATCATACGGAAATTTTTTGTAATTTTCTTTTTCCGCGTGGCGCGTTCCCTGAATAAGACCGCAATCAACTAAAATCTTTGAGTTCTCCGTCTCAAGAAGATAGTTAGCGCCCGTTACCGCCCTTGCGCCGCCATGGAAAGTAAGAGTTGGCATATAATTATTGTACACTAAAATTTGTTCTTAACACAGCACCCTCCTTCCCTTCTTCGCTAAAGCTACGAAGGGCGCGGCGCTACAG
>CAYVZN010000038.1:0-7979 GCA_964456125.1 uncultured Candidatus Saccharibacteria bacterium | reverse complement strand
CAAGAATATGTTCAAGAGTCACCAACCAAATTTTCGCGGTTAGGTCACGATCGTTAAAATTTTGTATAACTCACATTGTCATTATTTCACTCTCTTTTTTTCCGCCCATATCGTCGATAATCTTGTTATAATCATCTACAGCTTTTTGGGTTTCCTCTTTTTTTCGAAAAAGTTCATCCTCAGAAATTTCTTTATTTTCCTCCCATTGTTTTAGCTCCTGCAATGTACTTTCTCTGATTTGTCGTATCTGAATTTTTGTCTCTTCCACAAGCTTCTTTGCTTTCCTTACAAGGTCTCGCCTATTCTCCTCGGTTGGGGCAGAAAACGAAAGACGGATAATTTCACTGTCAACAACAGGATTTATACCGGCTAGCGTGGCACGCAACGCACTCTCGATATTTTTTATGATGCTCTTGTCCCAAGGCTTAATAACAATAAGCCGCGGCTCAGGGGTTGACAGTGTGGCAAGCTCTTTTAGGGGCATTTTTGAATTATACGCGTCCACCGCGATATTTTCGACCAAATCAATAGAAGCGCGCCCTGCCCGGATCTTCGCAAGCTCGCCTCTCAGATACGCGATTGATTTTTCCAAATCATTTTTCAACATACCCCATAGAAGAATTTCGAATTATTTTTTAATCGTCTTTAGTTTATAGAATACCCCCTTAGACTTTCAAGTTTTCTCTACGGGGCATAACTAACGCCGGCAAATATTACTCGTGAATCATTTTGTTTCACGTGTATTCTGCTGATGATTCGAGGAGTGCTAAGTTTTTTACTTTGCCAGCTCTCTCCGCCATCTATGCTTTTATGGATTTGCGAGTCGACGCCGATGTATATCACGTTTGGTATGTTTGGATCCAGGCCCACGGAAGAAACTTCCGGATCCGCGCCCGCAGCAAGAAGTTTAACTTCAGAAAAGGAGGAGCCCATATTTTGGGATTTAAGAAGCCCCGAATTTGTGGCAAGGTATATTTTGGATTCGTTATGAGGGTCAATAATTAATTGATTGATCTTGAAATTCTCTTTATATCGATTCTTTAACGGGACAGAAATATTTTGCCAAGATAAACCTTGATTTGCCGATTTGAAAATATTTCCCATACCAACTGTGGCAAAAAGTACGCGCGTGTCGCTCGGAAGCATCTTTACGTCTCGGACAGGCTCGGAAAATTCCTTTCGGATTTGCCAAGACTCGCCAAAATCGCTGCTTACGAGCAGCAAACCAGACTTCGTGCCGGCGTACACCGCGCTTGTGTTAAACGAATCAATCCATATTCCAACAATACTATCCATGCGATCAACCGTAGAATAAACCGCGTAAAAGCCTTCACCTTGCGATTTCAGTATTCGCCCGCCCCCACCCGGAGAAGTTGCGGAAATATACATGCGCTTCGTATCTCTAGGATCAATCGCGAATGCGTAAACCGGCTCGCTAACGCCAAGAGCGCCGCTAACGAACGACTGCCATTCGTCGCCGGAGTTCGCGCTAATGTACGCGCCGCGGGATGTCGCTATATATATTACATCCGGATTATCATGCGGAAACGCAAAATCAAAGACATCACTGCTTATAAAATTTTTCTGTTCGTCTTTTATACTTGTCAGTTGTATCCATGATTGTCCGTTATCGGATGAGCGAAAGACACCGCCGTCGGGCGCGGTGTACGAGCGCGATTCGGCCGGCTGTAAAATTCCAATTTGTTCAAAATGGGGCCGCATTATGTTATACACATATCCGGCGAATAGTGATATTCCAATGATGGTGACTGTTATGATTAGGGCATCGCGCATAAAAGTAACTCTTCAATTATAATTTGCGGGTTTGCGTTTGTATTTGAAATATCCCGCTTTGCCGAAAAAATGCGTTTCATTAACGAAAGGTTTTGGCCGCGATTTATAAAATCCGAACGCAACGTAAATAGCCATTCGTTTAGAAGCTCTACAAGTTCTAGCTTATTTTGCAAATTGAATTTTTTGGCCTCCCGAAATTTTTCATACAGAAATCCCCGCTCAAAAATTTGTAGCGTCTTGTCGAAGCGGCTCGCAACTCGTGCGGATGTCTCGTGAAATCTAATTTCAACGGCGCGGGATGCTATGGTCGGCATTACGCTGGACCTTGTATGCGCTATGAGTATAAACAAAGCACTGCCGCGAGGCTCTTCTAACAACTTTAAAAAAGCATTGGCGGCCTCCGGCAGCATTTGGTCGGCATTTTCAATAATTGCAATTTTCCAAAATTCCCGAAAACTGCTTAGAAAAAATTTACGTTTTAAATCTCTAATTTGTTTTATTTGTATTGGCGAATCGGCAAGACATACGAGATCTGATTCAAGATGCGCGAGTCCTTCTATAAATCGCAGGGCGGATTTTTTTTTACCAATCCGATCGGGTCCGGTAAACAAAAGAGCGTGGGGCAGATTGTCAGCCGCGGCTAACTTGGAAAGGATTTTTAAATTTTGTTCTGCGGTTGGCATGTATGAATTCTATACTCTACATTTTACATCGTTTTTCGATAAAATCCAACATCTCCCGCTTAAATCTATCTTTTGAAAACTTTTCAGCCCGCTTTTTTATCAGTATCGGGCTATAATTATTATAATTTTTAAGAAGGCGGCGCACGCCATCCGCGAGCACCACCGGATGGGGTTCATCAAAAAACTCACCGGTCATACCTTCAATCAAAATTTCTTTTGCTCCGCCTTCACGCAATGCCAAAACCGGCTTGCCGAAAGACATTGCCTCGACCATAGACATTCCGAAATCTTCTTCCCCCGGGAATATAAGCGCTTTGCAGTTTTTGTAATAAAGGAATATATTTTCATCGGACTGATATCCAAGAAATTTAATGTTGCGGGCGCCTCGCGCGATATTAACAAGGTGAGTTTTATCATCACCCTCGCCTATTATTATCAGGGGAAATCCTAATTTCTTAAATGCTTCAATAGCAATATCTATTTTTTTATACGGACACAAGCGTGAAACTATGAGAAAGTAATCGCGGACAAAAATGTCATTGTAGGGATCGAGTAGGGCAAGGGACTGTCCCTCGTCGCTTCGCTCCTCGGGATGCTCAATTTTGTACCCAAGCTTCGCTTGGACAAAATTGGCAGCCGGCGGATAAATTACGGCAGATTCTCGTCCGTAAAATTTCTTTATGCGCGCGGCAATATGCTTTGAATTCGCGATAAAATAATCAACGCGCCTAGAGGCCGTTTGATCCCAAAATCTTAAAAAGTGAAAAATAATTTTGGCAAATTTATTTGTATAATTATGAGTCCAGTCCCATAAAAATCTGGTTGGCGTGTGGCAGTATGAGATATGCACAGTGCCCGGTTTTGTGATTATCCCCTTGGAAAACGCGGAGCACGAGGATATTACGATATCAAATTTAGACAGATCTAAGTGTTCGATCGCTGCCGGAATTAAAAACGAAAAATATTTATATCGTTTTCTTAAAAACAGAGGCAATTTTTGTAAAAATGTTCCAGATATTTTTATGTCCCCGAGAAGTTCTCGCGTAAATTTTCTATCGTACACAACGGTATATATTGGCGCTTGAGGAAACATTTCGTGCAGTGCCTTGAGTACCCTTTCCGCGCCACCTATTTTAAGGAGATAATCATGAACCAGCGCGATTCTTTTTGTGGATAAGTTAATCATGGATTTTAAATAGTACCATAATATGCAAAATAAGAAATCGACTGCGCAATTCCTTCCAACTTTATCATTTTTTGGGGCACAAACATACAAAACTAAGACGATCGTCTTAGTTTTGTATGTTTAAGGTTCTTCATTCTTTGCTTGTTTTACTCTAAAATATTCTTTAGGTAAAGTTTTATTTACTATAAAATGTTTTCGCAATATAGCGTCGTTTTCTACCCTAACAGTAAACATCAGCGCAAAGTGTTTCACGCCCAAAAATTCGCATACATATTTCATTTCTTTTTCGCATTCAAAGGGATAAATCCACACACTTTTCTGAATTTGAAAAAATCCCAGCGCCTTCAATTTTTCGCGTAAGGCATTCCTAAACGTTCTTGATTTCTCGGGTATGTCAAACATAAGCATATGCCAACGGCCGTCCCATTTTTCTGGTAGCGGAATTTTCAACTCCTCGAACTGCCGGTGTTCAAAAAATTTTCGCCCCTTTGAAGTCAGCTCAAGCTTTGTTACGTTTCTTCTACTATCATATTTTAACTTTATATATTCGTTACGCCTTAATTTATACAAACTATCGCGAACTTGATCCGGATCCCGCTCTGGCGGAACATAGGGGCCGCCCTCTTCCCACCATTTCTTCAATACCCTCTTTGCGGAATTATATAACAATGGCCCCGCCATGGGAGAAATAAGCAACGCACCGCCTATTAGCGTTATCAAAATCGCCTTCTCAACATTGCTCATTTTAACAGGTCTTCCTGTTTTTCGTATTTGTATGTTAGCCATAATTTAACTACCTTTCTATATCTTCATATCTTCTATTCCTCGTCTTCTATTCTACAATACAAAAGTGATTTATACAAAACTAAGACGATCGTCTTAGTTTTGTATATCGAAGATTAAAAATAAAAAAACTAAAGGCGGTTTTTCGCCTTTAGTTTCGCTGATTTTTTGATCCGTTAATACTTGAAACAACACCCCATTTGCTTATTATCGCATTCCCGCCGCTGGAATAAATAACTACGAATTTTGCGGATCCCGCTTTGGCATCCGCAAATTCTATCTATCTATTATTTTTTACTCATTATACTTCGCTTATACACCTCTAAGTTCTCGAGCGCAACCCCCGTGCCCTTGGCTACGCATAGAAGCGGGTCTTCCGCGATATACGCGGGCACGCCGGTGGCTTCGGTTAATAAGGCATCGAGGTTTCGAAGAAGCGCGCCGCCGCCGGATAAGATCATTCCCTTATCCATAACGTCCGCGGAGAGCTCGGGTGGAGTTTCCCGCAAGACGGTTTTTACGGCCTGAACCACGCTGCGCAGGATATTCGTGATGGCATCTGTTACCTCGTTTGTTTTTATAGTAATGCTTCGGGGAAGGCCGGTAAGCAAATCTCGGCCGCGGATGTTATATTCTTCTTCGTTTTTTACGGGCAGGGCGCTTCCTAATGTTTTTTTAATATCTTCCGCGGTTTGCTCGCCTATGGCAAGGTTATGCTTATCCTTAATATAAGCGGATATCGCGGAGTCTATTTTATCACCGGCAACACGCACGGAATTCACGCATACCATTCCGCCCAGAGAAATCACGGCGACTTCTGTTGTGCCGCCTCCTATATCCACGATCATGTGGCCGGAAGGCGAGTTTATGGGAATGCCCGCGCCTATAGCGGCCAATATCGGCTCTTTTACGACATACGCGGCTTTCGCGCCTGCTTTCATTGTGGCTTCTATCACGGCGCGCCGCTCGGTAGAGGTGATGCCCGCGGGAACCGACACCATGACTTCGGGCTTTAGCAGGCGGATTCTTCCGCTGACTTTTCCTATAAAATACCGAATCATGGCTTCGGTCATTTTATAATCGGCAATAACGCCGTCTTTAAGAGGCCTATGAGCGACAATCGTATCCGGCGTACGCCCCAGCATATCCCGCGCTTCATTTCCAACAGCAAGTATTGAATTATCATTAACGCAAATCGCGACTACCGAGGGCTCGTTAACGACAATGCCTTTTTTAGGCACGTAAACAAGAGAGTTTACAGTTCCAAGATCTATTCCAATTTTGCGAGGTGAAAACAAGAAAGTTAAAAGTTAAAAGTTAAAAGTTAAAAGTCTAGGGAAAATTTTTTAGAGTCTTAGCTTCAATTTTTAATTTTTTATTTTTAATTTTTTATTTTTACTATATCCGCCCCTAGCGCCCTAAGGCGTCCGTCCAAATCTTCGTACCCGCGCTCAACATGCTCGGCGCCATTTATGGTAGTTGTTCCGCTCGCCATAAGCCCGGCGATGACAAGCGCGGCGCCGCCCCTTAAATCAGACGCGGAAACTTCAGCGCCCGTGAGTTTTACGGGTCCCGCGATAACTGCGCGGTGGGGATCTAAAATTTTTATCCGGGCGCCCATTTTATTAATCTCGCGCAAGCACGCGAGACGCCCTTCGTATAACGTCTCGTGGATAAACGTATCCCCTATGGTTTGCGTTGCCAGTGCCGCGAAAGAGGACTGAAGATCGGATGGAATTCCTGGATACGGCATTGTTTGAATTTTCGCGATTACCATAGGCTTTGAGGCGCCAACCTTCAGCATGTTTTTGCCGCGAATTATTTGGATGTCCGCGCCGGCAGAGGTAAGTTTCTTTATAAACAAATCAAGATGCGAAACAGGCGCGTTTTTTATGGCTACACTGCCGCCTGCCCCGAGCACGGAAAGTATAAATGTTCCCGCCTCAATATAATCCGGTATAATTTTATGCGAAGCTCCATTGAGATGCCTTGAACCTAAAATTGAGATCGTGGAAGTTCCGGCGCCTTTGATCCGAGCTCCCATTTTTGAAATAAATTTAGCAAGATCAACAACATGAGGCTCCGCCGCGGCAATTCTTATCTCGGTTTTTTGAGGAATAGAACTAAGAAACGCGAGAATATTTTCAGTCGCGGTAACGCTAAATTCATTAAGAATAATTTTCGGCGGAATTTTGCATCTGGCAGGAAATTCAACAGAAAAGAAATTATCGCTAAGTGTCACTTTCGCGCCCAAATCTCGAAATGCCTCTAGGTGTATGCCGATTGGACGAGCGCCGATACTGCATCCTCCCGGATAACGCATTTTTTCAACTTTTCCAAAACGAGCAAGTAACGGGCCCAAAAAAAGTATGGACGCGCGCATTTTTTTTACCGCGCCGCTCGCGAGATTATCCGGCGAGATTTTTGAATTCGTAATTTCAACGGTCCGTTTGTTTGCCCATTTTACATCTGATCCGAGCTGTTGGAGTATTTCAAGCATGCAAAACACATCAAGCACGCGCGGGAGATTTGAAATCGTGCACTTGTCCTTGGTCAGGAGCGTGGCCGCGATTATGGGAAGGGCGGCGTTTTTAGAACCCCGCACATCAATTTCGCCATTAAGGGGATTACCGCCTTTTATTATAAATTTATTAAAATTAGACATAAAATTTCAGTATCTTAGAGTATACAAAATAAATCACACCGTGTAAACTTAAAATCCATACCTTACGTTGTTACGTTGTTACGGGGTCTGACCCCGTAACAATTGCTATTCCAATATCATCTGCTTAAAATCCTCGTATGAATCGGATTTGTGTTTTATCCAACCCCTTACGGCATTCGCGCACCCCTTCGCTCCTCCATAAAGTTCCATAAAAAGCTCTCTATTCGTGAGTGAAGGGAAATTTTTCTTTCCAGTGTAATCAAGGTAACTCGACCAGCGATAGGAATCTAAAATTTCAAGAGCCTTCTTTTCATTTCTTAACCCCGCCGTTTTCCAATTCGGTTCAACTAGCTGGCACGGATTTGTGTGAATATAGGAAAAAACAGTGTTGAGCTGATCGTCGCTTTTTATTTCTACCGCCTTGATATGGCTTTGAAAGATCGAACCCTTGCTTCCGTGTTTGCAGTTCAGATAAGTTGCATAACCCCCTTTCACCCTCTTCATATATTCGGAAATCCCGCCGTTCTTGAGTTGGCGAAGCAATAAGTGGAAATGATTTGGCATAAAACAAAACACCAATATCTCCACCAACAGTTTCCGTTTCTTTTTTATCCTCTTCTTACCAACTGTTACGGGGTCAGACCCCGTAACAGTTGGTTTGCGCCATAAAAGCACCCTTTCCACACCAGATGTTGTATCTTCGTCATTAAACTCGTACAGATCTTTAATTAGCCGAAAATAATCAGCTTCGACGTGGAAGATGTTTTGATGATTATTGCCGCGCGCCATTACGTGGTAGATATTGTCGGTGATTAATGGTATTACCTTTCTCATAATATATTGTTACATTGTTACGTTGTTACGGGGT
>CAYVZN010000037.1:0-7991 GCA_964456125.1 uncultured Candidatus Saccharibacteria bacterium | reverse complement strand
TCGCCGCGGGCGCAATCGCGTTTTTGATTTTTGGAATTTTTTTTGCGCAGAAAGGTTTAGCCTTAAAAAACAAGGGGATCGATAGAGGCATTGAGGCATACGAAAGTTTTCTTGCCGCGGAAAAATCCTTGAGTCTGATGGATTTTAATTCAGCCGAGAAAGATTTTTTTAAGGCATACGAGAATCTTGCTTCCGCCGAAGAATCCCTAAAAGATATAGGGAGTATTACGATATCTATTGCTAAAAATATTCCCTTCGAAACTAAAGTAGAGTCGAGCATCGCACTTTTAAAAGCTTCAAAACATGTCGCAAGATCGGGTGAAATTTTAAGCTCCGCCTTCAGCCTTCTTCCATTAGATGATGCAATATCTCCGGCGGCGTATATTGGCGTGCTTATTGGCGAGAAAGACAATAAGCAAGCTGGCTATCTCATAGATGTTTTTCGTTTATTCCATGAAAAATTAGAGTTTGCAAAAGAAGAACTAGCCCAGGCAAATTACTATATAAAAGACGTGGTTCCGAACGATTTCCCACAAGAATTTCAGAAAAGCATTAGTAGTTTAAGTCAGAAGATCCCTATACTTTTAAACATTATTGAAATCACGAAAGAGTACGCGAATATTTCTGCGATTTTACTTGGGGGTGAGAAGCCAATGAGATATTTGGTTCTTTTCCAAAACTCAAGCGAACTTCGCCCAACCGGCGGATTTATAGGAACATACGCGATATTAGAAGTATCAAACGGAAAATTACAGGATTTGTCTATTGATGGAATTTATGAAGCAGACGGCCAGCTTACAGTAAATGTTATTCCTCCGGAGCCGTTTCAGCATATAGCGACTTCGTGGTCGACTCACGATGCCAACTGGTTTTTGGACTTTCCAACTTCGGCTGAGAAAATCAGCTGGTTTTACGAAAAGACCGGGGGCGGAGAGGTAGACGGCGTAATCACGTTAAACATAGAGTTAATAGAAAAATTGCTCGCGGTAACAGGTAGCATACCTATTGACGAATATGACCTTGTGCTAAACGCGGAGAACTTTCGAGACGAAATTCAGTACGAGGTAGAAGTGGCGTTTGATAAGGGGCTCAACCGTCCCAAAAAAATTATTTCTGATTTTACTCCCATTTTCCTCGAGCGGCTTTCTCGGGCCGCGGTCGATAAGAATAAAGAAATATTTTCTGTGATCACGGATTCGCTTGAACAAAAGTATGTTATGTTTTATTTCAGGAATCCTGAAGTTCAAGAGTTTTTCGAAAATCAGGTCTGGAGCGGCAGTGTTAAGGAAACGACAGAAGATTATTTGGCCGTTGCGCATTCTAATATCGGCGGATACAAAACAGATAAGTTTATGGAGGACGAAATAAAACACAGCGTTGAAATTGAAGATGATGGTTCTCTTATTAGCACTGTTAAAATAAGTAGGACTCATAACGGAGGAGGCAGTAAATACTGGTGGTATAACCGCGATAACATTGATTATGTAAAAATATATGTTCCGGAGGGGTCTCGTATTATTGATTCTTCCGGTGGCGCGCGCAGAAAAGTTAAAAATCTCGTTGATTATAGCGTCTTGAATTTTGATACCGATCCTCATGTATTAAGCATGGAATCTTCTATGGAACATAGTGGGCCAGTAGACGTATTTAAGGAGACAGGCAAGACCGTTTTTGCTACATGGCTCACAACAAATCCCAAAAATACCACGGAATTTAGCATAAGCTACGAGCTGCCGTTCAAAATAAATTTTAATAATAATACCGCAAAGTATAGCCTGTACATGCAGAAACAGCCGGGGACTAAGGTTGCGGTTAATGTCGGATTAACAAAACCGGATAATTGGGAATCTGTGTGGCAGAATGATTTCGAAGAATCTTTTACCCTGGACACGGACAAGGTATTGGGCTATATACTTAAAAAGTAGTTATGGACTTTTTTTACGCTCGATCAAAAACTATATCGTCAGCGGCATTGTTGCTCGCGGGCGCGGCGCTCACAAGCCGCGTTTTAGGTTTAGTAAGAGATAGAATTTTGGCAGGAAAATTTGGCGCGGGGGATGAGCTGGACATTTATTTTGCCGCATTTCGCGTACCGGACTTTTTATATAATATAGTTATCGCGGGAGCCATATCGTCGGCATTTATTCCGGTATTTATTTCGATATACGCGAAAAACAAAAAAGAAGCATGGCGGACCGCGAATAATTTTTTAAATATTAGCATCGCGACTCTCTTTGCCGTCGGTGTCCTGTTGGTTCTTTTAGCTCCGTTTTTAATTAGATTTGTTGCGCCTGGATTTGACGAGCCAAAGATGGCTACCACGGTTGCAATGACAAGGATTATGTTTTTGAGTCCTTTGTTTTTGGGTTTGAGCGCGATTTTAGGAGCCATCCTTAATTCGTTCAGGCGTTTTTTTATATACGCGCTTGCCCCCGTGTTTTATAATTTAGGGATTATTTTTGGCGCCGTAGTTTTAGTTGATAGTATGGGGGTTTATGGGTTGGCCTTGGGAGTTGTTATCGGATCATTTTTACATTTTATAATCCAGGTCCCGTCTACTTTTTTTTCTGGTTTTACATGGCAAAGAATCTTCGATCTTGGGGATAAACATTTTCAAAAGATTTTTTTTCTAATGGTTCCCCGCGCCCTTGGCCTTGTTATGTTCCAGATCAATTTGTGGGTTATCACGGCAATTGCTTCCGTACTGCCTTCCGGCTCAATATCAATTTTCAATCTTGCCAATCACCTTCAATTTTTGCCTATAGGTATTATAGGGTATTCGTTCGCTACTGCCGCGATGCCAACTTTCGCGAAATCCGTATCCCGCGAAAAGGACAAGCTGTTTTGCGTTCAATTTACAAAAACCGTCCGTATGGTTTTGTTTTTTGTTGTGCCTATGAGTGTTTTAATGTTTGTGCTTCGCGCCCATATAGTGAGGCTAATTTTTGGCAGCGGCGAGTTTAGCTGGGACGATACTCGACTTACCGCGGCGGTGCTTGGAATTTTTTGTTTTGGAATTTTTGCGCATAGCTTAATTCCTCTGCTTTCTAAGGCGTTTTACGCGATGCAGAACACAAAGACCCCCGTTTTTATAAACAGCGCGGGATTTCTTATAAATATTGCCCTTTCCATGTTTTTTGTTTTTGCTTTATTTAAAAATAGTAGCGTGGTCGTGTTTGTCTCAGATTTTTTGGATATGGAAGGCATTGAAAATATCGCGCTTCTCGGACTGCCCCTTGCCTTTTCTGTCGCCGGTGTTATAAACCTCGCTATTCTTTTTCTGGCGCTTAAAAAAAATATGGGGGGATTTGGGGGAGTTTCGATTTATCTTACGAGTGCGAAGATACTCGGCGCAAGCCTAGGAGCGGGGCTTGCCGCATACGGCATACTTTTTCTTGTTGAACCTCTCTTTTATACCGACACAGCTCTAGGGCTTTTATTCCAGGCGGGAATCGCGGCAACTATTGGAGCGCTGGCATACATATTGATAATGGCTATTTTTAGGTCCCAAGAACTAGCGTCGATACATTTTATTGATAATTTTTGATATTACAGTATAATAAAGCTATGACTTGGGATTACACAAAAACTGAATACGAGAAACAGGCAAAAGCGGATCCTGTTTGGCATCTTGAGAGGATAATAAATCACGGATTTGGAAAAGAGAAAATAGACCCAAAGTTATTAGAGAAATATCTGGATAAACTAAAAATCCCCGAAGACCGCAGGGCTTTTTTAGAATTACTTCTATGGAACAAAGCATTCTAACCCCATCTCAAAAGAAGTTAATATCCATAATCGCAAGCGAGCCAAAACTCGCGAAATTTTATCTTGCCGGCGGCACCGCTCTTTCAGAATATTATCTCAAGCACAGGTTTTCCGAAGATTTGGATTTTTTCAGTCCCGATATGCCCGATACTCTATTTTTGCAGGAATTCACCCAGGATATAAAAAAAGAGTTTAGGGCGGATAAAGTGGAGTTTTCAAAAATACACGACCGCAGAGAGTTTCTTTTTATAATAGGAACCGAAGAGCTTAAGGTGGAATTTGTATGGTATCAATTCAAGCAACTGGACAAAATGATTATAAGAGATGGAATGCGCGTTGACAGCTTTCGCGATATTTCCGCAAATAAACTAATGGCAATGATTGAGAGATTTGAACCCAAGGATTTCGTGGATTTATTCTTCATTCTGCAGAAAAATAAACTTGAAGATATACGCAAGGACGCGCAAACAAAGTTTGGAATAGAAATTGAAGACATATTTCTTGGAGGCGAACTCGCGAAAGCTCGCAGGATAGAAGCTCTTCCGCGGATGATAACGCCTCTTTCCATAGAGGAACTGAAAGCATTTTTTACAAAAATAGCCAAAGAGCTCGAGCCCAGAGTTTTTGGATATTAACTGACAGATGACAGAAAGCAATATTCGTAACTTTTGTATAATCTCGCATATTGATCACGGAAAATCTACTCTAGCTGATAGATTTCTAGAGATAACTGGAACCATAGAGAAGCGCAAGATGCGGGAGCAGTTTTTGGATTCAATGGATATTGAAAGAGAGCGCGGCATAACCATAAAAATGCAGCCCGTGAGGATGCTCTGGCATCCAGCACAGAACCGACCCTCCTTCGCCCTGCAGGGCTTCGGAAGGGCACAGCACGGAACTATGCACGGGACAGACTCGGAAGTATATATATTAAACCTGATTGACACTCCGGGACACGTAGATTTTTCTTATGAGGTATCGCGCGCTCTTGCCGCGGTTGAGGGGGCTATATTGTTAGTGGATGCCACAAAGGGCGTGCAGGCGCAGACTCTCGCAAATTTAAAAATTGCCATCGCGCAGAAATTAACTATCATCCCCGCGGTAAACAAAATAGATTTGCCGCAAGCGCGAATAGAAGAAACCGAGCAAGAGCTTGAAGACTTGCTCCTATCTATGGATTACGCGCCCGATAAGATTTTTAGAATATCCGGAAAGACAGGAGAGGGAGTAGAAGAACTGCTCGGAGCGGTTATCGAAAAAGTGCATCCGCCTGGCTTTGGGGGAGAGTCTCTGCGCGCTCTAATTTTCGATTCCGTTTATGATTCTTATAAGGGAGTGATAGCGTATGTTCGCGTTAAAGATGGCAAATTATCCAAAGACGATAAAATATTATTCATGGCTGCCGGAATGGAAAGCTCTATAAAAGAGCTTGGATATTGTTCGCCGGCTCTTACTCCCGCGAATAGTCTTGAAGAAGGCGAGATAGGCTATATCGCAACGGGTCTTAAAGAAACGGAAGGAGTTAAAATAGGTGATACGATAACAGTATCAAGTATCAAGTATCCTGCCTCGCTGGCAGGCGGGCAAGTATCAAGTGAACTAGAACCTCTGGCTGGATACAAAGAACCCCAACCCCTCGTGTTCGCAAGTGTTTTTCCCGCCGAGGGCGATGAGTTTGATGCGTTAAAAGATGCGATTTTTCAGCTTAAACTAAACGATGCGTCTTTATTTTTTGAGCCGGATTATTCAGAGGCGCTGGGGCGCGGCATAAAATTCGGATTCTTGGGAATGCTGCATATGGAAATTACGCTAGAGCGGCTGCGCCGTGAATTTGATATAGAGACAACAGTAACTACGCCTTCTGTTGAGTATAAAATTGAAAATAAAAAAGGAGAAGAAATATTAATTCACACCCCGTCTAAATTTCCGGACCCTGCCTATATAGAAAAAACATTTGAGCCGTATGTTTCTCTCGAAATTTTAACTCCAACTCAATACTTATCTGGAGTTATGGCTCTTCTTAAAAATATACGCGGCGAGTATCAAGAAACTGAAAATTTAGGAAAAGATCTTTTGAAAGTGAGATACCAGGCGCCTCTTTCAGAAATAATCACGGATTTTTTCGATAAGTTAAAAAGCGTGTCCAAAGGATTCGCATCTTTGGTGTATGAACCCATTGGCATGCGCGAAGCAGATGTCGTGAAAATGGATATAGTTCTCGCAGGAGAGGGGGTTGAGGCGCTATCGAGAATAGTTCCAAGAGACAGAGCGTACGAAGATGGTAAAAAATTAGTGGAGAAAATAAAAGACACAATTCCGGCAGAACAGTTTTCTGTTGCCATACAAGCAGTTGTCGGGGGTCGCGTTATTGCCAGAGAAACAAGGGGCGCGATGAAAAAAGATGTTACCGGCTATCTCTACGGCGGCGATTATACAAGAAAACGAAAGCTTTTGGAAAAACAAAAAAAGGGCAAGAAGCGCCTGCGTTCGCACGGCAGAGTGCATTTAGATTCAGAGATGTTTATGAAATTGTTTAAAGAATAAAGCGAATAAGAGATAACAAAAAGCTTCGGTTAAATCCGAAGCTTTAGCGTTGTTTCCTTAAAAATTTTTTTCCTTAAATTTTTCTATTTCCGCCAGAGCCATTCTGTCCGCTATTTTTTCAGGGGGAGTGTTAGTTTGCTTTGACTCCTGGAATATTTGTGTAAGCAGAGGGCCAATTCGCTTGGCTAGTTCGGTCGCTTCGCCGTGGTTATATCCAAACGGCTGAAGTTCCATTGCCACATTTATGGCGCCACCGGCATTTATCACATAGTCGGGGGCGTATAAAATGTCTCTCTCATAAAGCATCTCTCCGTGGCGCGGCTCAAGTAACTGGTTATTCGCGGACCCCGCTACTATTTTGCATTTTAATCTTGGAATGGTTTGGTCATTGATTATGCCGCCAATCGCACACGGGATAAATACGTCGCATTCCATGTCATAAATATCATCAGAGTTTTCGGGTTGTATGAGCTTAATCTCGGGATACATTAGTCGTACTTTATTGATCTGGGATTCTTCCCTGTCTGTAACAGTAATTCTGGAAGCGTTTCCTCGCACAGTAAGGTGTTTCAATATTTCCATGCCGACATTTCCCGCTCCTTGTACGAGAAATGTCCGGTTCCACATCCAGTCTGTGCCAAGCACAAATTTAAGGCAGGATCTCATCCCTTCAAAAACGCCAAGTGCTGTTACGGGCGCGGGATTTCCGCTTCCTATGCGGCCGCCTCGGTAATGGCTTTCGTGAATTCCAGTGATAAATCTGGTTTTATCCAGCATTATCTCAACATCATCTACCGACATATTCATGTCTTCGCCGCCGATGTATTTGCCTCCCAGGTCATTTATGGCTTCGGCGGCGGCGTAAAGAAGTTCGCGGGTTTTATCTTTCTTCTTGGCCCATATTACGGCCTTTCCGCCACCATGGCTTAGTTTACCGTGGCTTAGGCGATATATAATCGCGTTCTTGAAAGTCATGCCCCTTGCCAAGCGCTTGGCGTCTGTTACGGCTTCCTCTTCAGAGCCATAGTCGTATAGGCGGATTCCGCCCAGCGCGGCGCCTAAAGTAAGGTCATCTAAAACTATGATCATTCTAAGTCCGGCATCCGGATTTTGGACAAAATACAATCTGGAACCTTCGCCATCAAAGATACCCATTTACTCCTCCTTTTTACTGTTGTATATTTAAAGAAAAGGAACAACTAGAAATGCGACAAGACTGAAAGCAATCATAAAGATCATAACCGTCCAGACAATCTTTGCGATTTTTTTAACCTTTTTTGATCCCATAATTTACGTATAGTCCGATAAACATCCTATGTCAAGGAGACATAATGTAAAATTTGCTATAAATGTTCTCGCGTCCAGGGGATCTCTTTTGGTGCTTGGGTTATTAACGATATGGCTCGGATGGTCGGCGGCAAAAGAGGCGTACAAGAAATATCAAGTGAAAAAAGAAATAGATAAACTTAGCCAGGAAATTTTGAATCTTGAACAAAAGAACAGCAATCTTGTTTCGTTGATAGATTCGTTTCAGGATCCCGATGTTGTCGAACTTGAAGCGAAAAGGAGGCTTAATTTAAAGAAACAAGGCGAGGAGGTCGCGGTAATTTTGCGCGACAAAAACGATGAGCCGCAAAATATAGTTCAGCAAGATGAAATTGATTCTTTCGAGGCGAAAC
>CAYVZN010000036.1:2324-8110 GCA_964456125.1 uncultured Candidatus Saccharibacteria bacterium | reverse complement strand
ACACTATAGATACGGATGCAAATGGCGTATTGTCGTGCGGAACTGACGCTGGAGGCGGCGGAGGAAGTTTGTTCACCGACTCCGGCAGTTTCACGTATCTTACTTCAGTAAGCGATGATTTTCTTATCGGCTCTAATTCCAGCACCACCGGGGCGTTGTTTATTGATGTCTCGCAAAATCTTGTTAAATTGCAGGCCACAAGCACTTTGCAATTTGGCGACTTCAACGACCCCGCGTCTTTGATAGACGATATGGAAGGCGATGGCGTGCCCGGAGACGGCGATCTAAACTGGCGTTCTTCGGATAGAACAAACACCGCGACTAGCACTAATAGGTCCGCCACAAGCACCAAAGCCGGGTTCCAGTCAATGGAGATTAAAACTTCAGAGGGCAGTTTATCAGAAGGCGATACTGTGCGCCAGACTTATCTTGGCCAACCCGGGAGCGCGAGAAACTGGTCTAGTTACGAAAAAATGAGCTTCTGGATTTATGCCACAAAGCATTCAACTTCATCGGATCAGATTATATCCATTCAGTTAAAGGACACTAGCGACGGCATTTTAGACCGCAATATTGTGATACAGGAATCCGATAAATGGCAGTATGAAGAATGGAATTTATCGGCAACAACGACGAGTTCATACAATCAGGTAGAGTATTTGCAATTCGTGATAGACAATGCAAGTTCTTCGCCTCGCTTCTATATAGACCATATAAGATTGTACGACGACGGCGAGCGGAGCATGGATATATTTGTTGACGGCGAAGGCAACGCCGTGCTCACAGGCGCGAACGGCATTGAACTTGTAACCGGCAAGTCCAACGCGGGCCAATTGCCCAATATCAAGATAACCGCGGCCACGGCCCAGATAAATCAGCCGCTTGATATAAACGTGGGCGGAGATGTTGGCATAAACTATGATTTGCAATTCTTAAACACCGGAAGCTCTTATATCACATCAGAGGGGCCTCTGTTGATACTTGCTGGCGATATAAATCATGAAGAAAACCTCACGCTTGGCACCGGCGGCACAGGCGATGTGATATTGGATATCCAAGCCGCAAGCACCACGATTGGCGGATTCAAGATTCTGGGAGATTCGGGGTATGTGTTCAAAGTAACTCCGGACGGCAACATGCTTTTGGGTTCAACTTCTACTATAGATAGCGCCAATATTCCCGACGGGTCTTTCTATATAGCAAACGGAGTTCTCTGCGTGGATAACGCGGGTGATGACTGCGATAACTCTGCGCGAACGAGAGGCAGTATTTACGCGGTGGGTACGACGATAACCGGAATAGACATCGCGGAAAATTATCCCACGCTGGACGCGACTTTGAAGGCCGGAGAAATAGTTGTTATGGATTCGCAAGAGGGCTTTGTTTGCGAAGGCACTATAGATAATCCCGACGGGAGTGTTTCCTGCAGCAGCGTATCAACGAGCACAGTGCCATTTGTGGCAAGATTTGATCCGACCAAACACGCCAGAGCAAATATTTTGGGCGTAGTATCTACCGATCCTGGAGTGCTCTTGGGAGGATTTGCGGATTTTAAATATATTAATTACCACAAAGTGCCCATAGCTCTCGCCGGGCGAGTGCCCGTGAAAGTAAATAATGATAATGGCATAATTCTTGCGGGCGATCGCCTCACAGCCGCGACTTCAACCGCCGGATTTGCGATGAAAGCAAGCAGCTCGGGGCAGGTAATAGGCATAGCCCTCGAATCATCTTGTTTAACATCCGATGTTAAACAAACGTGTTTAACATCGGATGTTAAACAAGAGATATTAGTGTTTATAAATCTTGGCTACGATACGGCAAGCTCAAGCGTTATTGCCGCGAGCGGCATCAATATGGCAAGCGAGATCTTTAAGTTCACCGATACTACGGGAAGTTCGCTTCTTGAAATAAACACGCCTGCTTCGGGGCAAGCCCACTCTATGGTTATTCCTCAAGGCAGAGGGCCTGCTATTTCAGACGGATGGGAAGTGTATTCATTGGAAGAATATAAGACCGACATAGAATATATTGACGATGCGGGATACGACGATATTTTGGAAAAAATAAAAGCGATGCCGGTGGCAAAGTATAGGTATAAGAGCGAGGTTATTAAGCACAGAACCGACACTGAACTATACACGGAACAGACATTGAACAATAGCACCAGCACAGGATCGTCGGCGTCGTCTTCCGTGTCAGTTCCGTGTGATGTCCCGTGTCAGTTCAGTGCTGACCCATTCAGTATGTCCAAAAAACATCTCGGATTAATAGTAGAAACTTCGCCCAGTGAAATCATATCAAAGAGCCAGCAAGGCATCTCGCTCTACGAGCTTGCGACCTTCACGCTCGCCGGAGTCAAAGAACTTGCCAATAAATATGATTCTCTGGAAGCTCGAGTTGCGGCGCTAGAAATAAAGCTAAACGCTACGGGTACGATTGACGGCGTTAACGCGGATCTTGCGCACGGAACCGGCACTGAACTATACACGGAACAGACACTGAACAGCAGCGCGGGATCTTCCGTGTCAGTTCCGAGTACGATTCTGAGTCAGTTCAGTGATTTGTTAGATTCCCTCGGCGCCACTCTCAAGGACGGAGTGTTGAGCGTGAAAGAACTTGTTACGGCTCGGCTTTCTATTGAAAAATCCACAAACAATCCACAGGGAAATACCATAGGCGAGGGTGTTATACTGATTGGAGCAACTTCTACCGATATAATAGCCCCTGTACTTATGGTGTATGACAAAGTTTTTGTAACGGCTGAAACTCCGGTGGCGATGGGCGTAACAGACAAAAGAACAGGAGATGGTTTTACAGTCGGAATTTCCGAGCCAGCCGCGGAGGACATATACTTTGACTGGTGGATAGTGGGTGTGAAGACGACGGATTCACAAACGAATTCTAACGAATTACTAGCACCGACGAATTCTAACGAATTACTAGACGAATCAATCACGAATACGACGACGACAGATTCGTCCTATCCTGCGTCTGATACGTCTTATCCGTCCGATAGTAGCACGAGCACAGAGCCGATAATCGAATCAGCGCCTGTGGAAACGGCTACGAGTACGCCTATATAGGCTACTGCACATGTTTAACATTCGATGTTAAACATGTTAAGCAAACAATTATGAGGGAATATTTTGCACAATCAAAGGCGCCGTTTCATATATACGGGCGCGGAGTAGAAAAAAGGAAAATTTTTATGGAATACGCGGAGTATTGCCGATTCGTGTTTTTAATGTGGGTATGCAGAATAGGCAGCCCCAAGCCCAGTTTGGCGAGAAAAGATACAACAAAGGCAGCTGAGGCAATATTAAGAGGAGAAGAGCCAGACGAAAATCTTTATACCAAAGAATTTGAGCCCATAATTTCTATTATTACCTGGAACCTTATGCCAAATCATTACCATTTTATGCTTGCATCTTTGATTGATGGAGGGATTAGTAAATACATGCAGAAACTAGGTAATGCATATACGAAATATTTTAACGCTAAACATGAAAGAAATGGGCATCTGTTCCAGGGCCCATTTCAATCTATTGGCATCAATGAAACGATATATCTTGTCACACTTTTAAGGTATATAAATTTTAACCATGCAGAATTGGTTGAGCGGGGCTGGAAGAATCACGTCATTAAAGATTTGAAGAAATTAAAAAAATTTCTTGATTCATATATATGGTCAGCTCATCAGGATCATATGGGTACGCGCCAATCTTTGCTTGTTGATAGAGAGGTAGTTTCGCAGCTTTTTGAGGCAGAATTTACCAACAAAGGACTTGAGGGGTATGAGGATTTCATAAATCAATGGCTAAAAGATGATTTCGAAGCAATTAAAGGGTACACGCTGGAGGATTAATGATGTTGTTTAACATTCGATGTTAAAAGAATTCAACAAAAAAATAAACAAAAATTTTAGATACAACTTTTCCATTCTGGAATCAGGTCTTTATATTATTGAAATCTCAGCTTCTTGCAAAAGCTGGTGGCAGAATTTTATCAGATTAAGATCATTTTTTAGGGATGATGATCTTGCAGTAAAAATAGATGACCGTTCTTTTCCAAAATTAGACGGCAGGAGGGGATTATTTGATGGCGAAGCCGCCTGGAATGGCAATAATCTAAAAGGCCTGTCTAAGATTGATAGATTTTATATTTATCTTAAAAGAGGCGAGCATGAGTTATTATTCCTTGCAGATCAAAAGCCCACATTAGAGAGTGTAAATATTTATCGAGACGTCCGTTTAACATCGAATGTTAAACATCGCGCCGAGGAGGGAGATAGGCGGCAATGGCTTACTATAATATTAGTTGATTTGTCGCTTAAATCTTTGGAAGTAACCGCAAAGGCCCGGCAGGGCAAATCCCTTTCATTATTTGGACGCGACGACTCTGACCTGAAATTGATTATTGACGGAGAAATACAAAAAAATAATGAACCAAAATCACACCCATACTGGTACTGGTGCGGGAGAACTTTAAAAGGCAAAGGCAAGGCATTTTCAAAAGAACTTAATTTATCTAAAAAACTTCACTATATAGAAATATGGGCAGATAGGATGCCGGAAATCGAAGGGATCATATTGGGTTTTCCAGACTCAAAAATAGAATTCGACATTTCCGACATTCAGCCGTACGCCTATAAGGGTATAAGCGGCGATGAGGAGTATGATCGGTTTGACGCTGAGATTCGTGATGCGGTTAATTTTTGGAACAGAGAATTTTTTAGTCAAAAATATCCGCCCTTGGAAGTATTGCATCCAAACTTAGCAAAAGCAATGATTTATATCGAGAGTAGAATGGGATATCACAAAGTTCTGGAGGGAAGCTATCCCGCATATCCGGATGTAATGCAAGTAGCAAATACCGTAAACCCCGCAATGGGCTCCATGCGTGAAGAGCCGGGATACTTGGCAAATGAGTTTATATCCGAGGAAGAATACGGGCATATGAACTATAGCTATCCAAAAGATAAGGATTTTCCAAATGGCGATACTCCAAAAGACAGTATATTTTGGGGGGTAAGATGGTTGTATCACAAGGCACAATACTTGCCTCAAATTTCAGAAAAACCCTACTCCAGAGAGTGGCGGTCATGGAACAAAGCAGTACAGAATTATAATTCGGAGGGAAATACTGAATATGAAAAAGAAGTCTATGATGTTTACGAGAGAGGGATTGATAAGCGGAGCAAAAAAAATACGACAAAACTTTGGGCAATTGTTTTTGCTGTAACTTTGGGAGTTTCGTGGATGGGCGTGGCTCTTGGGTTAAAATTATACGACAATCGGGGAAGGGCATGGCTAACCTTTGAAGACAGCGAAGAAAAAGAAGTATTATATACCCTCCAGGCTAATATATTTGATGGCATAAAAATAAAAAAGACGGAAATTTCCAGATCGTATAAGGATAAGTGGGGATTTTTTGAGATTCCCAAAGAAGGTAATCCGGGTTTGCACCCCCAGGAACTTTTTGGCGATGAAGATTATGAGATCGTTATAACTGGATGGGGAAGGGTGGGCAACACAATTCGATACATACTTAAAAAGACAAAAAATGGACTTGCAATTATCCCCAATAGAGGAGAATATGGCGATTTATCGCCAGCATTTCGAGGGGATCAGATTGATTTTATTGATTTAGATAAAGACGGAATCCTCGAAGTGCGAGAGTCTGTTTTTATTCCATACAGCAACGCTCTTGATCAGATTTGGCATTCTTGGTTTCGTTATAATAAAGAAAAGAATATCTATGAATTTATTAAAAAAGACAAAGAA
>CAYVZN010000036.1:0-2224 GCA_964456125.1 uncultured Candidatus Saccharibacteria bacterium | reverse complement strand
AGATTTAATAATGAAAAAATAAAAAATAAAAATGAAAAATGACAGTGTAAAATTTAAAAATTTGCTACATAACACTAGGCCTTGTGCGGTGTTGCATATTTTGCGTTTTAATCTGTAATTTTTATTTTTTCACTTTTATTTTTTCATTTGAAACATGAACCGTCGCAAACTAATCATAACCATCTCCATAATCTTAGCCGTGTCTGCGATATACAGCGCTGTTTTAGCTTTGAACGGCTATTTCGGCGGCGGCGAAGCGAATATATCCAAATCCATAAGCTCGGACACCGAGACTCTCGGCCTTGTGGGCTACTGGAAATTTGACGAAGGCGCGGGATTCGTTAATGTCCAAGCGGTCGCGCCCACGGCCTCCTCCTCAATCAAGCTTTCCAATTTACAGGAAAGTTCAACTAGAGCCGCTGCTGAAACGCATTGGTCAAATCCGGCCAATGCCGCGACCAACAACGGCAGTGATGCAACAGCGGCTTTAACCGGCGCTACCGAGACGCATTATCTTAAAGTTACTGATTTTCGTTTTTCAGGCATACCGACCAACTCAACTATAACCGGCATAGGAGTTACCGTGGAGAGAGATCAGCTCGCAATTAACCCTGACGCCGCTCTTACTACCGGTGTAGCCCAAATGCTTAAGGCGGGTAATTTAGTTGGCGCTAACCGCAATACTGATGATACATCAACTAACTGGCCGGAAAACACCGAAGGTGGGACTGCCATTGTCACTTTCGGGGGATCTACTATATTGTGGGGCACGACTTGGAGCCCATCGGATATCAACAGCGCCACCGGTTTTGGCTTCGCGTTTGCCGGCAATAATGGCAACACTAGAAACCCCACTGCCCGCGTAGATTATATTGAGATAACCGTATATTACGACATACCCAACCCATCCATCACTACCGAGGTCGGCCTAGTTTTAGATTCAAGCGGCATGGGGAATAACGGCCGTTTGCGCTTTGCCACAAGCTCGGCGTGGATAGCGGCCACAAGCGCCCCGGCTTTCGCGAATCTTGGCACGGCTGTGAATTTTGAAGGACAAGACGATTATGTTGATATCGCGGATAATGATTCTTTGTCTTTTGGCGATTCTACCCATGATTTTCCGTTTAGCGTATCTAGCTGGGTTAATCTCAAAGATACATCTAGCAGCACTCCAAATCCCGTATTCAGCAAGGGCTCAACTTCGGCCAGAGAATACCTGTTTGGGTTTAACGAGCATAACAGGTTATTTCTGACTTTGTTTGACGATACCGCCGGCAATTACATTAACGCCACGACCACCGATTCTTTTGAGAGCAATCAGGACGAATGGGTTCATGTTGCCGCTACTTATGACGGCTCAAGGTCGTCAAAAGGCATTAAATTATATAGAAACGGAATATCGCAGGAAATTAGCGCTTCAAGCACAGTTCCTGTGGGTACTTATACGGCAATGTCAAATACTGCCCAGAGCGCTGTTATTGCGAGGGCCTTTAACAACGGCACAACTTTCGCGAATGCCAAGATAGACGAGGTAAGAGTGTATAATAAAAAATTATCTGACGCCGAGATACGATATATATACAACAAGGGCGGCCCGAGCGAGCACTTGAGATTTGATGAAGGCTCCGGAGGCGTTGCTTATGACAGTTCGGGATTTAATAATAAAGGCACTTTGCAAAACGCGGCAACGAGCACTATCTGGGTCGCGGGCAAGTACGGCACTGCTTTGGATTTAGACGGCGTTAATGACTTTTTAGTGGCGCAGGATAGCATTACAGCAAGCTTTGGCGCGGCGTTTAATCAGCTTATGCACACAGGGCAGGTAAATTGCTACGACGGAGCAGGCGCTTCAAGAGCCTGCAAAGGCACAGGCGAGGACGCGGATTTAGACGCCACTCCCAAAAGCTACAAAGACCCCGGCTGCGGCGCCGGCACAGTAGTGGATAACCACACCGGCCTTTGCTGGCAAAAAGACGATCAGACTTCCCGGCCATGGGACAACGCTCTTGATTATTGCCGAACTTTATCTTTGGGAGAGCATTCCGACTGGCGTTTGCCTACTGCCATAGAAGCAGTAACAATGCTTGACTATTCCTGCTCTGATGTGGCAAATGCCCACTGTTCCTCGGACTTTAATAACAACGCCTTAAACTGGGTCAACGGCTTGGACAGCAACTACTGGACGTCGACTACTCGACCAGACTTCACCGCGGGCGCCTACGTT
>CAYVZN010000035.1:6081-8176 GCA_964456125.1 uncultured Candidatus Saccharibacteria bacterium | reverse complement strand
TGCGCCTGGCAGGATTTGAACCTGCAACCCTTGCGGGATAGGGTCCTAAACCCTACGCGTATGCCAGTTCCGCCACAGGCGCGATATATTATATGCTAAATTATACGCTTTGTTTACCTACAAAGTCAAAACCCCCCGAATCAAATAGGGGGGTTTGATTATTTAGCTTATAAAATAAAATAGATAGTATGTTAAAGAAAAGTCAAGAGAGTATTGGGAAGAATTTTTGCCAACATCGCAATTACAAGGCCTACCAGCGCGGCAACAATCATAGTTCCAGCTGCTTTCTGCTTGGAGGCGTCGCTGCCCGAAGTCATCCATAAAAACCCAGCTATAGCTATGAGCAAAATAGCTAATACAATAAGGAAATTGAAGATCCAATTTGCTATATTATTAACAGTGTTAATAAGACAAAGAGTCCCCCAGATTTTGGGATGACTAGTGGCACTAACAGGAGTGTTTTTTGCGATCACTATGCCATTGCTAAGCGTAACATCGTCCACAAGAATGCAGCTATCTATGGGCTTTATTTGTGCCTCTGCCGGCAACGCAAAAACTGTTCCGAACAACAAAGCAGCAAAAACGGGTATTAACGGTATGATAAGTATTCTATGCATAGAATCAATATAGCAAATTTAGAAATTATAAACAATGTGTATAACTCTATCCAAGTATGCTCAATACAACTGCCGGAAGCGCAAGCATTTCGAACACATTAATTATAGCACAAATTAAATAAAACAAAAGAACTGTTTTGCAAAGAAACAGTTCTTTTTATACTGCCGAACTAAACAGATTATCCCAGTATGCTCAACACAACCGCGGGAAGCACTCTTGCAAGCAAAGCAATTACGATACCGATCAGCGCCGCTACTATCATTTGTCCCGCTGTCTTTGTCTTTGTCGCGTCTCCGCCTGAAGTCATCCACAAGAATCCTGCGATGGCAATCAGGGCTACAGAGATTACGAGCAGAAACAGGAAGATCCAATCAACAACAGAGTTAATGCTATTGATAAGGCATACAGTACCCCAGTCGACAGTTGGTTTAGTTACTGGCGCTCCAGCGCCTACCGGCCCGACAACATCACCTATGGCAAATGTTACACCCTTAACTGTTACCGACCTTCCGGTAATTGTGCAGTTCTCTTTTGGAGCTGTTTGCGCGTATGCGGGCAATACAGCAACTGCCAAAAGAAACAAACTGACTATGGCAACCAGGGATACGGAAACTATTTGTAAAGAAAGTGTTCTTTGCATGTTTTTATTTTTTGATTAATTTTAATCCTCTCGCGAGAGAAATAAAATACTTTAAACGACCGTTTAATATGTTAATTATACCAAAATTATATTGAGCAGTACTGTGGATAAGTCCTTCATCCTGTAACCCCTGTAACAACAGACATAAGGACTCTGGCAAAAAGTATTATAGCATAACCTATGAGAGAATAAAAGATTATATTTCGAGCAGTCTTTTGCAAATTCGGGTTTGCGCCCGAAAACATGAACACAAGACCCGCTATAACTATAAGCAAAACTATTATAGGCGTTGAAATTATAACAAGCCATGAAATAACAGCATCAACCAGCTCCGCAAAAGTATCGTAACTAAGAGGATTTGGAAATGCTACCGTAGCCGGAGGAAGGGCAAGGGCAACTGCTGGAGCAAAAAGAACAACCAGGGACAATGATGTGAGTGATATGAAAGTAATCGATGTTATAAGCTTCATGATGAAATTTCTAATTTCTAATTTCTAATTTCTAATCAATGTTTTAATGATTTAATTTTTTAAACCCTTTGGGTTTTAATCATTTAGAAATTAAGAAATTGATTAAAAATTAGAAATTAGAAATTAAGCGCCACTATTCTCTAATTTTTTGTATAACCACGGTTACTCTTGCCGCGGCATCCGCGAGCGCTTCTTCTATGGTCTGCTCTCCAAGCTTTGCTGAATCTATCATATCCCCTAATATTTTCTCAACCGCAGCGTAATCTCCCTGATACCATGACCGCGCCGATAATATCTGATTTGTGAAATGCCTTAACTCCTCGTCTTGCTGCTGCCACAGAATAAGATCTCGGCGGGCTACAGGAAG
>CAYVZN010000035.1:4614-5981 GCA_964456125.1 uncultured Candidatus Saccharibacteria bacterium | reverse complement strand
GCGTCTATAGAATAAGACATATCCTTGTCCCAGGAATACACGCTTTGGGTATTATCCGAAAAAGCAAGATAAAATTCCAAGGCTTCTTCCCCGGGTTTGTATATGATCTTTTTTTCTCCTTCTCCAACCTGAATTTCATCATCAAATGTTGCTTCAGTCAAAAGCGGGTTATTCATGCGGGCTCCCCCCTGCATCATCAAAAGCGATACTATATCAACCGCCCTATTGATATTTTCCGCCGTGCCGAGCGAAATCCCGGAAAGTTTTATCTTGCCTAAATTATCCAGTTGCGTGAAAAGCTTGGCATAATCAATAAGTTCTTCCCATGTTTTGGGAGGAGAAGTAATGTTCGCGGTTTCAAAATAATCCTTATTGTAGAATAATCCCAAAGTCTCAATAGCAAGCGGCAGGGCGTACACAATCCTTTCTCCTCCTTCTGTTTCTCGGACAAAATCAAAACTCACAACGCTCGGGTATATCTCCTTAAATAGAGTTACGGTTGGTAGAGATGAGGGAGCAGGCGCTATGCGGTCTTGATCCAGGGGAAGCCATGTATTTTGTATGGCAAAAATGTCAGGGGATGTGCCGTTCGCGAAAGAATCTAAAAGTTTTTCCCTATACTCTATGTAATTAATTTTATTATAATTTATTTTTACATACGGATTAAGCGCGATATAATCCGATATAAACTCCGCGTATATGTCTTTATCCTCAAACACGTTCCAGAAATTCAGAGTTACCGGAGGATGAACATTTATAGCCACATTTTCCTGTCTAAAAATAGGAATTATCCCCCGCAATCCCAAAAGCACTACCACCCCCAGTAGCATGAGAATTGCAAGCACTATTAGGCGATTACGTTGATGTTTTAATAGCGCCATTTATAAAGAAAAAACCAAGCCATAATGGCTGCTTCCCGCGTTAAATTCTTTCTCAAGAATAAATCCCGCGTCTTTCACGATCTTTTTTAGTTCTTCTTTTGATATTCTATAGGCGACTTTGGGGCCAAATTGCGCGTTGTCGTTCCACTCTATAACTACCAATCTGCCGTTTTTTGTAAGGACTCGCTTCGATTCTTTTAATATAGCATCTTTAGATTTTGATTGAAATAAAATATTTGCCAGCATAACCATATCTATGGATTTATTCGTAAGTCCGGAACCATTTTCTCTTTCAAGATCCCCTCTCATTGTTTCTATATTCAGAATGGAATCAATCCTTGCCCTCCCCTCTACCGACTCCAGGGCGCTCTGCTGAACATCTACGGCATAAATCGTTCCGTCTTTACCAACCATCTTTGCCAATAAAATAGTAAAGTAGCCAGCGCCGCAGCCAAAATCGGCGATCTTCATGCCCTTTTTGATATC
>CAYVZN010000035.1:0-4514 GCA_964456125.1 uncultured Candidatus Saccharibacteria bacterium | reverse complement strand
CCTTGGGTTGCCCTTCCGAGTACCGAAATATTTTTTAGAACAGTGCGTATCACCTGCCCCTTTTGGGAAACCGCTATAAGCTCTTCTTCTTCCGTAATAACCCTCGCGCTTACAAGCTTTCCTATTTTAGCGGTAATTTTTGCCGCTTTGACTCCGGAACCCCCGCGCCTTTGAACTTTAAAGAAAGATATCAGCGTCCGTTTCCCGAAACCATTTTCCGATACAAATATAATATGCTTATTTACCGCCTCAATTACGGCCATTGAAATAACCTCGTCTGAATTTTTCAAACTTATTCCCCGCACGCCCGAAGCCGTCCTGCCCATAGGCCGCACATCTGTTTCTTTAAATTTAATCGCTTTCCCGTCTGCCGTCATCAGCATCACTTCATCCTTTCCATGCGATACGCCCACCCACTTTAAGGCGTCTCCTTGTTTTAGATGTATAGCACCGAGGCCCGATCTTCGAACGTTTTTAAAATCATCTATAGATGTCTTTTTTATTATACCATGTTTTGTCGCCATTATAAGAAACTTGGACTTATTCTCCTGTTCTTCTTTCTCAAGAGACAGTATAGCGGTTACAAAATCTTCGCGCTGTAAATCCAAAAAGTTTACAAGCGCCCTACCCCTGCCAATGCGGGTTGATTTCGGGATCTCATAAGCAAGGGTTTGATATACCTTGCCCTGCGCAGTGAAAAACAACAGTTGATCGTGGGTGGAACATGCGATAAAGTGCTCCACTACGTCTTCGCCTTTTGTTTCCATGCCGATTATGCCTTTGCCGCCCCTCTTTTGAGTTTTGTAAGCGGAGGGAAAAACTCTTTTTATGTATCCGCCGCGGGTGAGACTCACGACGGTTTCTTCTTTCGGTACCAAATCTTCTTGCGCTATATCTTCCACGCCCGATGCTATGATTTTAGTCTTACGGTTGTCTCCGTACGCGCCTCTCACGGCGATAAACTCGTCTTTTATAAATTTAAGAAACGCTTTTTTGTCTTTCAAAAGCAATGTCAATTCGCTGATTATTCTCTTTTTTTCTTTAAGCTCATCTTCTATCTTTTGACGTTCCAGGTTTGCCAAAGTTTGAAGACGCATCTCTAAAATTGCCGCTGCCTGCTCAATGCTAAACTTAAATTTCTTCACTAAATTTTTCTGCGCGTCATCTCTGTCCAAAGATGCTTTTATCGTTCTTATTACAGCGTCTATTTGGTCTAATGCTTTTTTCAGGCCTTCCAGTATATGAGCCCTTTCTTTCGCGCGGGCAAGATCGAATTCTATTCTGCGGCGCACTACTTCTTGCCGGTGTTCGAAATATTTTTCAAGAACCCCAAGAAGGCTCATAACCTGCGGCTGGATGCCATCTACAAGCGCCAGCATATTCAGATGAAAGGTCTTCTGAAGTTCGGTAAATTTATAAAGCGAATTTAATATCTTTTGCGGATAAGCGTCTTTCTTTAATTCTATCACTATGCTCATTCCGTCTTTGTCGGACTCGTCTCGAATATCCCTTATGCCTTCTATTCTGCCTTCTTTCACTATATCGGCGATTTTCTCAACAAGCGCTGATTTATTCACCTGGTAAGGAATTTCTGTTATCTCTATTCTTTGGGATTTGTCATCTTTTTGATGCTTGCTATCGGTGATTTCGACAACTCCGCGCATCACCATAGGACCCCTGCCTTGCGCGTATGCTTCGCTCATGCTTTTTTTGCCGAATACTATGCCGCCGGTTGGAAAATCCGGGCCTTTTATAAATTTTAAAATATCAGACATCCCTGCTTTTGGATTATCCACAAGATAGATCAGGGCATCCATTACCTCTGAAATGTTATGGGGCGGGATGTTCGTAGCCATGCCGACTGCGATGCCCATAGTGCCGTTTATAAGAAGCTGGGGAACAACAGCAGGCAAGACTTTAGGCTCTTTACGCGTTGAATCATAGTTATCCGCCCATGACACAGTATCTTTATCTATATCGCGCAGCATTTCCTCGCCAATTTTTGACATTCTGGCCTCGGTGTATCTCTGCGCCGCCGCTGAATCTCCGTCAACCGATCCCATATTCCCCTGTCCTGCGACTAATGGATACCTCATAGAGAAATCTTGTGCAAGGCGGACCATCGCGTCGTATACCGCGATATCCCCATGCGGGTGGTACTTGCCAAGCGTGTCTCCCACTATAGCCGCGGATTTTCTGAATTTTACATTATGACGAAGGCCCATCTCGTGCATTGTGTATAGAATACGCCTATGCACCGGCTTTAAGCCGTCGCGAACATCCGGTAGGGCGCGGGAAACAATAACAGACATGGCGTAGTCTAAGTACGCGTCGCGCATCTCGTCTGATATTTCTCTTTTTTCTATTTTGCCGATGAACATATATTTTTATTTTCTGACTCTTTCTCGTCTCCTCCTTACCTCACCCTTGGCCTCCCGCCTACCTCACCCCCCTATCCCCCCTCTCCTTATTAAGTAGAGGGGGGTACCCACAGGAGACGTGTTTTGAGAGCTCCCCTCTCCTTACTAAGGAGAGGGGTTGGGGGTGAGGTGGGTGGAAGTAGAAACCCCCTCCGTAGACATGGCCCCCTCAATAATCTCATCCGTCGTTGTGCTTAGTTCTAACTCATCTATTTTTTCAAATTCATCAAAAGAAAAATTTTCTTCGAATTCTTTGATTGTATCGCCAAGGCCCCCGAAGGCTTCTTTTTCTTTCTCAAAAGAAAAATTGTAATTTTCCATCTGCTTTTGCCACAAAAATATCGCTGCGGAAAATAAAAATATGCCAAAAACCGCGGATAGAAAAACTCGCCTCATGGCTTCAAAACTATAATCTTGGTTTTTTCTTCTTCACCCTCAATATCTTTCTGTTTTATAGAGATCTTCTCTTCCGGAATCACGTCTTCTTTGCCGAATTCTTTGAGAAATTTATCTACGCCATCAAGCTCTAAAATGCTCAATTTAGGTATTTTGTAATGCATTGGGACTACGATCTTGGGTTCTATCTGATTAACAATGCCGACTGCCTGCTTCGCGTTTATGGTAAAAAAGCCCCCCACTGGAATCATTAAAATATCAACGCTTCCTATTTCTTCAAGCTGTTTATCGTCAAGAAGATCTTGGCCGAGATCGCCGCAGTGCAAAATATGAATGCCTTCCATTTCTATGAGATACAAAGTATTTAAGCCTCGCTTCGCGCCTTTCTCGTTGTCATGGTAGCTTGTAATGCCTCTTGCCTTGATTCCTTTTATTTCGTATTCTCCCGGGCCGTTTACAAGAAAATAATTTCCCTTTATTGCCTTGGTATTATTATGATCAAAATGCTCGTGTGTTATAAATACAACATCCGCCTGAACGCTCGGAGGCGCAAGCCCCACGGATTTTTCAAAAGGATCCAAAACAAGCGCCTTATCGCCGCTTTGTATTTTAAAACAAGCCTGCCCGTACCATGTAATTATCATATACAAATCATACCAGATATTGCCATATATCTCAAGCTATGATAAATAGCATTATATGCCTCTAGATACAAAAATTAGCGCTATGAAAAAAGCCGCGGATACCGAGCGGTCCCTTTTTCAATCGCCCAAAGAAGGCGATATTGTGGAAGGCCCTATAATCGCAAAAGAGGGAAGTGAAATATACATCGATCTTGGAAGTGCCGGAATCGGCATTGTCTATGGCCGGGAATATTATGAAGCTCAAAGCAAATTAAAAGAAAAAAATGTGGGAGACAAAATTTCCGCGAAAATTGTTGAAATAGAAAACGAAGAAGGTTTGCGCGAGCTTTCCCTGTCTGAAGCGGGTCGCGAGACGGCTTGGCAAAAACTTACAAGACTAAAGGAATCGCAGGAGCTAATCTCGGTAAAAATTATAGACGCGAACCGCGGCGGCCTCATGATAGGGAAGGACGGAGTTGAAGGATTTCTGCCGGTATCGCAACTGGCTCCTTCCCACTATCCTAGAGTTGAAGGAGGCGACAAAGAAAAAATCCTTAAAGAAATACAAAAATTTGTAGGTCAAACTCTGGATGTTCGTATTCTTGACGTTGATCAAAGGCAAAATAAATTTATAGTTTCGGAAAAAGCGGGCGAGGTAGAATCTATCAAGAAAGCTATGGAGAAGTATAAGGTGGGCGATGAAATTCAAGGTGAGATTACCGGAGTAGTTGATTTTGGCGCGTTTATCCGCCTTGATCCTCTTGTTGAGGGGCTAATACATATATCCGAGCTTGACTGGCAGCTGGTACAAGATCCTCACGATATAGTTAAGGTAGGAGACAAAATTCGCGCAAAAGTAATGGATATTACCCCCGATGGAAGAATCTCACTTTCGATAAAAGCTCTAAAAGAAGACCCTTGGAAAGATATAAGCAAAAAATATCCCCAGGGCGCGATAGTAACTGGAGTAATATCCAAAATAAATTCTTACGGCGCGTTAGTTAAATTCGAAGAAGGCATACAAGGACTTGTGCACATTTCGGAATTTGAGTCTGAAGATGAAATGAGATCTAAA
>CAYVZN010000034.1:0-8195 GCA_964456125.1 uncultured Candidatus Saccharibacteria bacterium | reverse complement strand
GAGGTATATAATCTGGGGTCGGATCAGGAAATTTCTATTAGTGACCTTGCGAAAAAAGTTATTAAACTAACCGGCAGCAAGTCAAAGATTAAGTATATTTCGTACAAAAAAGCGTATGGCGAGGGGTTTGAAGACATGCAGCGCAGGCAACCGGATCTTTCAAAAGTAAAGAAACTTATCGGATATAATCCCAAAAATAGCTTAGACGATGTTATAAAAAAAATTATTAAGTATGCGCAAGAATAAAATTTGCTTTGTATCAATTGACGTAGAACATGATATCGGATCAGATGGCGACAAGAAATTCATGGGGGTTGACAATATAGACGTACTACTCGATTTATTCAGAAAATTTTCGGTGCCGGCAACTTTATTTGTGACGGGTGACGTATTTACAAGATATCCAGAAGAAGTTAGAAGGTGGTCAAAAGATTATGAGATAGCAAGTCATAGTTATTCTCATAGATTTTTTAATAAACTTACGAAGTGGGAAAAATCAGAAGACATAGAAAGGGGGATAGAAGTTTACAATGGTGTTCTGGGAAAGCGGCCAAGGGGATTCCGTGCGCCCTCGCATATTATAGATAACGAAACCATGATGATTCTAGCGGGCAAGGGGTTTATTTATGATTCTAGCGTAGTGCCGCGTTACCCGCCGTTTAAAAGTTATGACGGATACAGGGGCGAGGCTCCGTGTATGCCGTATAGACCCTCTGAGATGAATTACCGCAAGGTGGGGGACATGAGAATTATTGAGATTCCAGTTAGCGGGCAACTATTCGGCGTGCCAGTAGCGGGTACGTGGGCTAATAGATTGCCCGCGGGTATATATAAATTTTTGTTTTTTGTGCATAATCCCGATTTTGTAATGCTATCTCTGCACTCCTGGGATAGTTTTTCCAGCAAGAAATTTCATAATAAAGTAGAAGAGATCATCTCTGTTATTAAAAAATTTGGGTACGAATTTAAAACAGGTGAGCAAATCGCAGATGAATTTTGTAAGAATTAAAGATAAAAATATCTGGATGGATTTTTTGGACAAGGTGCTTTTTAGGACTTTTTTTCATGATCCGGAATGGGAAAATTTTTTGGAGAAAGAATTTTCATGGATAAAATTTGAGCACTATATATGGAAGGACGAGTTATTGCTTAGCATAGCCCGTTGTAAATTATTTGGAAAAGAAAAGCTGATCTCGCATCCACTATGTGAATACGGCGGCCCTTTGCCGCTGAAAGAAAAAGTTGATTTTGAGAGTTTCGAAAAAGATTTTATACAAGAATTTGGTCGGAAAGCTCGAATTCAGTTTCATCCATATATACTATCGGGGTCAGACCCCGATAGTATCGGCAGATCTACGTTTTTAATAGAGAGTTTTTCAAAAAAAACATCCCAAGACTTGTGGAAGACATTCAGAAAAACCCTGAGGCAGGAAATAAGAAAAGGCGAACAGCATAATATTGTTATCGGGGAGTTCTCGGCAGAAGAAGATTTGAAAAAATTTTACAATTTATATTTAGATACTATAAAACGTCATAAAACCGTACCTATTCCGTTTAGTGTAATGAAATTTCTAAGCGCGCATGCTAAGATTTTTTTGGCAAAAAGGGGCAACGTAGTAATTGGCGGCAGCGTTTTTTTACTATACAAACCCTTTATTCATTATTTTATAAACGCTTCTGACTATAAGTATCGTGATTGGAATATCGGGCATAAAATTTTATGGCATGTTATGCAAGATTACGCCGGTAAGAAATATGACTATTTTGACCTCGGTGGCACGCGAAAGGGATCTGCGCTTGAAGTTTTCAAAAAGGGTTGGGGAGCTAAAGAGTATTCTATATATGAGATTAACTCGCATGACACAAATCGTATTGCATCCTGGAAAAGAAATATACGGAGCATGTTGCCGGCGGCTATAATAAAAAGAGCGGCGCGCCATGCGCTTTATTGGACTGTTTAGGGAATTGAACTAATGCAACTACCTCACCCCCCTGCCCCCCTCTCCCCATCAAGGAGAGGGGGGACTTGCATAAGACGTGTATCGAGAGCTCCCCTCCTCCGACTATAGTCGGAGGAGGGGTTATGGGGGTAAGGTAAAATAAGTGCGCTTTTGCTATATTATGCGAAAAATAACTGTATTATATCCAGTCTTACACTATCCACCAGTAATTGGCGGCCTTGAGCAGTGGACACAAAATATTGCGGAACGCCAGCCGGACGATATAAAAGTTATTATAGTTACGGGCAGGGTGAGGGGAGTGGCGAATTTTGAACAGAAAAAAAACATTCTTATTTTTAGAACTTCGTTTTTTGAACTTAAAGATTTATCACATTCTTCTTGGCTCTATATCATAACGGCTTTGCCGTTTATATTTTTTAAATCCTTGATAATTGCGAGACGCGAGAATATAAATTTATTTCACTGTCATGGATTTTTAAGTGCTGTGCTCGGATATAAACTGACGTATATAACGGGCAGGCCGTTTATAGGTACAGAGCAGAGCATTGGCTGGAGTAAGGGTATTTCAAGATGGCTTCGAAGCATAGTGTACAGACGAGCGGCAGTATGTATTGCCGCAAGTAGGGCGGTGGCCGAGGAATTTATAAAACTTGGAGTAGGGAGAAATAATATAAAGATCATACCCAACGGAGTTGATTCGAAAAAATTTTATGTATGGGGTCGGACACCGCACATAAAAAACGAATTTGTGATTTTGAGCGTGGGGCGACTGGAGAAAATTAAGGGGCATAAATATCTTGTAGAGGCCTTCGCCGAAATAAAAAAGAAAATTCCAGGGGCTAGATTAACTTTAATAGGCAACGGTAGCGAGCGAAAAAATCTTGAAGCGCAGGCTGTAAGTTTGGGCGTGCGGGGCGATATAGAATTCCAGGGAGAACTATCCCATGATAAATTGCCGGAATATTACAGCCGAGCTGATATTTTTGTCATGCCCTCTATACAAGAGGGGTTTGGTATTGCGATTATTGAGGCAATGGCTTCTGGGGTGCCGGTTATTGCGACAAAAGTTGGCGGGCATCTTGATATTATAGAGGATAACAAAACAGGTATATTAGTTGAACCGGGCAGTAGCAGAGACATTTCAAGCTCTATCCTGGATTTATGTAATAATTCAGAAAAACGCGCGTATTTAGTTCGTGGCGGACTAGATCAAGCTAAGAATTATTCGTGGGATAATATATCGGCCAGAGTATTTCATATATATGGAAATTTTTTGGCTAAGACAAAAATTTTTTTAATATGCAGCATATTTCCGCCCGAAGTAGGAGGGCCAGCGGCATACGCAGAAAATTTAATAGCGGGTCTTTCGGGGGCGGGTTGGAGCGTGAGCGCCGCAAAGGGGGGCGATGCCAGATCATTTACAAAAATTATTCGCAAATTGCGAAATTCAGATATTTGCTATGTTCTGACTTCCTCGCCTAGATACATTATTCCCGCCTTTTTCGCGGTAAAATTTTTGGGTAAGAAGCTCGCAATACGAATAGGCGGAGATTTTTTTTGGGAAAGGGCGTACGAGGCCGGAAGAACCAATCTGCCGCTAAGATTATACTACACAGAGCATAAAAAAAGTCTTAAAGAAAATATTATATTTTTAGTATCAAAATATATTCTAAAAAATACGGATTTCATTATATTTACCTCGGAATTTTTAAAAAATCTTTATGTTTTATATTATGGTATTCCCGAAGCAAGGACTTCTGTTATAGAGAATGCATATCCAGCCCATCCGCCCAAACTTGAGTTGGCTCAAGTTTCTCCCTTAATGAGGGGCGACCCCCTCGTGGTCCTATACGCCGGTCGTTTATTAAAACTAAAAAATTTAGACACACTTATCTTTGCGTTTAATGATGCTGTTAAAAAAGCAAATCAAGAGTTAGTTCTTAAAATTATCGGAGAGGGACCGGAAGAGCAGGGTCTTAAAAAACTTGCTAGCGATCTAAAATTAGAAAGCCGTGTTATTTTTGAAAGGCCAGTTTCTCAAGATATTTTATTTCAAGAATTGAAGAAGTGTTGGATATCTGTTTTACCGTCTATATCTGAAGTTTCTCCTAATTTTGTTTTGGAAAGCATAGCACAGGGGGCTCCTATTATTGTAACGCGCGAAACGGGCTTGCCCGAGAGCATTATGCAAAATTTAATCACTTTTGATCCTAAAAGCAAGGAAGAATTATCAAGCGCTATTGAGGAGTTGCAGGATCCCGCCAAGTATCAAGAATACAAGCAGCGTATAAAAAATATTGATATTAGCAGAAATTTTGATCAAGTAATAAAAGAGTATGAAGAATTATTTTAAACAATTCGCGTTTCTGATTATTTATTTACTTGGTAAAATTTTTCCTCGCAACGGCATGCCCGTGCTTTTCTATCACTCCATGGATGAGAGCGGCTCTTTGCTTTCTATATCCAAAAAGAATTTCGTAAGGCAGATGAACTATTTAAAAGAATCAGGATACGATTCGCTGACTAGCCAAAAGTTTTTAGAACATTTTGAGAATAGAAACAATAAAAGTTTTCCCGGAAAAAAATTCCTAGTAACTTTTGATGATGGTTATAAAAACAACATAGAAGCTATAGATATTTTGAAAGAATTAAATTTTTCCGCGGTTATATTTGTTACTACAGGTTATATTGGCGGTTATAATGATTTTTGTGAACGAGATGTGCCCAAGCTGCCTATGCTGGCTATGGAGGAAATTAGAAATTTGTCAAAGTCGGGAGCAGAATTTGGCGCGCACGGTCATACGCATCGCAACATAACTGATCTTACAAATGACGAAGCCCTAAGTGATATTAGTAAGTCAAAGCAGATTTTAGAGAATGAGCTTGGCAGTAAGGTGATTAGCTTTTGCTACCCAAGAGGCAAATACGCGAGCAACAGCGAGAAAATTTTAAAAAATCTTGGATTCAAAATAGCATTTACTTCCAAGACCGGCGTTGTCTCGTCAAAGAGCTTGCCTTACTTTTTACCAAGAGTGCCCGTAAACGATAAGGTAGGTGATTTGCAATTTAAGGCGCTTCTGTCGCCTTGGTATGGGTTCTTCATGTCATTGCGAGGAGGCCGAGCGTGGCGAGGCCGACGAAGAAATCTTTGAGATTGCTTCGCTTCGCTCGCAATGACACACGGGTTATGAAATCAGCTTTATTTATCAGCATAACTGAATATAATCTAGATAATCCCGACCCGCATCTTGAGAAAAAATTCACCGGCATAATCCGGGGATTTCGCGTTTATACTATAGCGAGAGGCAGGCCGTTTTATAAAAATATATGGAACAGCGATTTTTACTTGGCGCCCCGAATAATTTATTTGCCATTTGCGTTTTTGATGGGTATTTATTTATGCGCTGTTAAAAAAATAGATACCATAGTCTGCCAGGGGCCGCTGACAGAAGGCCTTATAGGTGTTTTTCTTAAGTTTCTATTTAGAAAAGAACTTATAATAGAAATTCACGGCGACTGGAGCGAGGGGCCATTTTTAAACAAAAAGCGGGTGTTTACCCCGCTGCTAAAAATACTTGTGCCTAAGTTTGGGTCAATGGCGTTGAGAAAAGCCGATAAAATACGCACGCTTACTCGTATCGCAAGCAATGAAATGAAAGCGCGATATCCCGGCAAGAAATATTTTGTTTTCCCGACTTTTACTGACATAGATATATTTCTCGATGAAAAAAATACAAGTTTTGAAAAATATATTCTCACGGTCGCGGTGCTTTCGCCGATAAAAGATATAGAGACCTTAATCGCGGCCTTCGAGGGCGTTCACGAAAAGTTTCCGGAGTTTAAGCTCATGGTAGTCGGTGATGGCCCATCGTTGGAAGATTTAAGATTTAAGATTTCCTCCTACGCCAGAGGCTCCGGAAGGACGCAGTACGATTTAAGATTAGAAAATTACATAATATTAAAAGGCAAATTGTCTCTAGACGAGGTAAAAGAAGTTATGAAAAATTGCTACGTGTTTGCCTTGCCATCGCTTAGTGAGGGATTTGGCAGGGTATTCATAGAGGCAATGGCGTTGGGTAAGCCGGTGATTGGAACAACGGTCGGCGGAGTGCCTGAAATTATTCATGAGGGAGAAAATGGTTTTTTAATAGAGCCCAAAAACAGCAAGGTTTTAGCCGAGAAACTGGAGATGCTAATCAGAGACGAGGGTCTTACGAAAAAAATGGGCGAGGCAGGTAGAAAATTTGTAAGTGAGAATTTCTCCAACCAGAAGTATATCAAGAAATATATAGATATGATCAACGCATGAAGTTACTAATTATTACTCAAAAAGTAGATATAAACGATGGCGTGCTTGGATTTATGCACGGTTGGATTGAGAAAATAGCAAAGAAAGTGGATTATTTATATGTAATCTGCAATTTTGAAGGAAAGCATAGTTTACCCGATAACGTAAAAGTTTATTCTCTTGGCAAAGAGCACGGCGCATCCCGCATCGCAAGGTTCTTTAATCTACAGCGCGCCCTAATTGAAATATTACCAAAAGTAGATGGCGTTTTTGTGCACATGTGCGCAATATATGTTATTACGGGGGTGTTACTGATGAAATTATTTAGAAAAAAGATTGTTCTATGGTATGCTCACGTTAGGCGGATAAATCCTGAATTATATATCGCAAGCAAATTCGCAGACGAAATAATGACTTCTGTGCCCGAAGGATTTCCATATAAAAAACACGCAATAGTCGCGGGACAGGGTATAGATGTTGATCGTTTCGCGGCATCGGCAAACCCCCAGACCCGTGAAAACAATTCTATTTTATTTCTTGGCCGCTTGGCTCCGGTTAAAAAGGTAGATGTATTGATAGATGTTTTTGCGAAACTTTACAAAGAGTTTTCGAATGTTAAATTAAATATAGCGGGAGCCCCTACTGAAAGCTACGAATTTCCGTACGCTGAAAAACTATATATGCAAGTTAAAAACTTTAATTTACAAGACAGAATAGTTTTCTACGGAGAGATCGCGAATTATAAAACGCCTATGTTTTTTCAAAAAGCAGATATATTTGTAAATCTCACTAAAACCGGAGGATTTGATAAGACAACACTTGAGGCAATGGCATGCGGGGCGTTGCCTCTCGTTTCTTCTCTGTCTTACAAAAGAATATTTTCTGGAGATTTGCAGAATTATTTAATGTTTAAAGAAGATGACGCGGGGGATTTAGAAAATAAATTAAAACAGCTCATTATGCTTGCTCATGAGGCAAAAGATCAGATGAGGCAGCAAGTACGGGATCTCGTAGTGGAATATCATAATCTGGATAATTTGGTGGAGAAGATTATTAGTAGATTCTGACCTCACCCACCTCACCGCCGCTTCCTACCTCACCCTCCTGTCCTCCCTCTCCTTATCAAGGAGAGGGAGGTACCCGCATAAGACGTGTATTGAGAGCTCCCCCTCCTCCGACTATAGTCGGAGGAGGGGGTGAGGGAGGAGAGTTAAAGAGTGCTAATGCGTAAGTTTTAATTTTATGGCAACATTATTTCATAAAATCAAAAAAGCTATATCACGCCCCAAGCTAATTAGGGTCTGGTTTTACGACAATATAGTAGAAAGAATAAATATTTTTAAGAAAAGTTACAAATGGGGCAAAAGCGATTCCAGAATAGAAAGAAAAATATACAAAAATTATTCAGACTATATCGCGCACCAGGGGGCAAAACTGGATACTATGGACCTTACTGATTATGATGAGAAATATTATAAAATTTTGAATGAGAGGCTGAAAAGTTTTGCACAAAAAAATATTGTCAGACATGGTGCCGTAGTTCTGTGCCTTGCCGCGAGAATAGGCACCGAGGTTAGGGTATTTCTAAATTACGGCTGTTTCGCGGTGGGAATTGATTTAAACCCGGGAAAAGGAAATAAGTATGTATTGCATGGCGATTTTCACAATATCCAGTTTCCCGATGCGAGCGTGGATGTAATTTTCAGCAATTCTGTTGACCACGCCTTGAATCTTCTGAAATTAGCAGGTGAAGTAAGACGTGTCTTAAAACCCGGAGGCCATATTATTTTAGAGATTGGCAAGGGCACAGACGAAGGCGGAAAATTCGGGTACTACGAAGCATCTACTTGGCGAAAAATAGACGATTGCCTGGATTATTTTAAAAATTTGGGTTTTACTGTTCTAGAGCGCCACGGCTTTGATTGGCCTTGGCCAGGGGAGCAGGT
>CAYVZN010000033.1:0-8419 GCA_964456125.1 uncultured Candidatus Saccharibacteria bacterium | reverse complement strand
TAGTATGGGGCATTGTATAACAGATGATATTATATGTCAATACCGACAAAGCCCTTGTCAAACGGCTCATGTCCTGGTTTGTCACCACACATATCACCACATCTCCACCATTTCATTGCATAAATCCTTATTAACTGCTAGTGTGATTGTGGTTTATTTATATATATTTTGGAGGATATTCATGAAAGCAACTTCGCTTGCAAGATGGGAAAGAAGACTTCGTCCTTTGATAACAAAATTACCGCCAGAAACTGTTGTTCGAAAATACAGCCAAGGCCGCTTGGATTTCTTAGCCAAGCTAAAAAAAGAGGTCCCGCTAGATTCTTATACTCCGCCTAAAAATCTCAGCCGAGAGTTATGGGGCATAAAATTCCGTTCCCCAATAATGAATTCCGCGGGTATGTTTAAAAACGGAGAATGCTATGAAATGGTTGCCCGACAAGGCGCGGGAGCGTATATTGCCGGCACTGGAACATGGAATCCGCGAATGGGTAACGAAAAAAACAACATTTATCTGCCATTCGTGCCATATCCTAAATCTCATTCGGCATCTAACTGGCTCGGTTTGCCAAATGATGGCGACCAAGTTAATTCTCAAAGAGCCGCTAAACTTGAAAAAATTGAGGGTACGCCTATCGGCTGGAGTGTAATGGGCTCTCCTGATTTCGAGGGAGAAAAAAAATTAGAAAGCCTTGTTGCCGGTATGCGGTTATATGATCTAGCAGGCGTTGATTTTCTTGAAATCAATGAAAGATGTCCAAATACCGCCCGTGCTCGCCCACAAGACGATGATTTGGCAAACCGTCTGAAATATGCGAAAAAGCACTTTCTAGACCTTCGAACCAGAAAGCTTCCGGTTATTGTAAAATTCTCTAACGACACAGAGGTTTTGCAGCTGCGCGCGCTTATGGACCTTCTTTTTGAATTAAGTTTTGACGGCGTAAATTTCGGCAATACATCAACTGCTTATGCTAAGATGAGAGAAAAAATTGACCCTAGAGAAAAAAATCTATATGATTTCTTCACTCAAACATTTGGAGGCGGCGTAAGCGGAAAACCCCTTAAGGAAGCATCTCTTGAACTTGCCAGCCGCGCGGTTGAATACGTAAAAATGGGGCCGCCGCCGCAAGAGTTCCACGTTATAAGAACTGGCGGAATTGAATCCTGGAAAGATATTCAAGAATCCGATCGGGCGGGAATCTCTCTTAATCAATGGTTCACAGGGTATTTTGAAAACTTTTCACAACATGGACATGATGTTTATAAACATCTATATCAAGCGGTCCGGCTATAGTCGGACCGATTTTTTTATTCGCTATTCTGAACTCCGCTTCTATCCGCTACCGGCAACTTTATCGTAAATATAGTCCCCTTTCCTTTTTCGCTCTCTGCGAAAATTTCTCCGCCCATGCGAGTAACGAGCTGTTTTGTAATCCATAGCCCGAGGCCCGTGCCTTCTATGTTTTGGCTTGCGCGCCAAAATTTTGTGAATAGTTTTTTCATCTCCTCGCTCGTCATACCTATGCCTGTGTCCCTAACACGGGACACAAGAAAACCATTATCTTCCACGACGCTGACTTCTACGATTCCGCCCTGTTTATTATATTTTATTGCGTTTGTTATAAGATTAGAAAACACCTCCTTAAGACGCTCGCTATCGCTCATCGCGAAGGGAAATTTTTTGCTTGAATCATATTTGAATGCAAGCGCGATGTTTTGTTTTTCCGATTCGTCCTTAAACTTAAGAACAATATCCTGAACTACGGAAATAAGATCCGTCGGATGCACTGAAACTTTCACTGTGCCGCTCTCGAGGCGGGCGACATTTAAAAGATCGGAAACTAATCCGGTTAGCGACTCGGAGGCGTCTTTAATTACCTTCATTATATTAGACACCGCGGGAGATGATTTTTCCTGAAGCTCTTGATTCGCGAAAAACTCGGCCAAAGTCCACTTGAGATGCGTAATAGGAGCTTTAAGCTCGTGAGCCGCGACAAACACAAATTCATCTTTCAAACGGGCAAGCTCCTTTGCTTGTTCTATCTGCCTTGTGGTTGATTCCTCCAACGCCCGCGTTCTATCTTTTACGCGCTGCTCCAAAGTACTCGCGTAAGACTCAAGATCGGATGATTGCCTGCGTATGGTTCTTGAGGCGCGTAAAACTATCACAAATAGGGTGGCATACAGGAACAGTAGTCCTCCCACAATACGCACAGCCATTTCCTGCTGTGTTTCTTGTATTTGGGTCCTCAATAGCCCAACTCTAGATATAGAATACACAACGCCCGCGACATCGTATGAAGTGCCAAACGTAATAGGAATAACCTGAACAAATGCTTCATCCGCGCCAAGCGTTTCTTGTTCGGTAAGGTCGATACGCTCGAAGCTCGCGGTCGCGCGCCTCCGCTCAATGGCAAAACTCACGCCGGGATTATCAATAAAACTAACTCCGAGAGACACTTCCGGCTTAGCGAAAATAATAATACCGTTGGAATCAGTTATAAAAATACGCAAACTTCCCCTTATGTTTAGGTTGCTTATGAACAAGTCCATACGCTCCCGTTGAACATCTGTCAGGGGAAAAATAAAGTCATCTTTTGTTAAAATTTGATTCGCCTGCCTGTTAACAAATACAACGGCGGAGCTCTCTTCCTGTTTTATAGTAAAATTTTCAATCGCGGGGCGAACTATGGATAAAACAACATATCCTATGATAAAAAAGGCAATAAAACTTAAAACAGAGAATTGAATTATCAAAAAATCTTTCTTGGTTTTTTTTGTTATATTTTTTTCTTCGGTTGTCATTTTCCCAGTACTCTAATTACCCCTGTTAGCGTTGCCACGTCTTCTACAACCGCCTGCGTATGATCGTGATAGCTAAAAGCTCCGACCTCTTTAAACGTATATGAAAAAGATTCCCCCGGAAGAAGATCCGCGAAAGGATCAAAGTCAGGGAGTCCGGTGTGGGTGGGATGAGGGTCGGAAGCGGGCCAGTGTAATTTAGAATTATTATTAATCCAGCGAACTGTGTCACCGACTGTTATAGTGACAAGCTTCGGGTTAAATCCGGTTGTTTCTATAGAAACAATATATGTCTTTCCGCCACTTTCGGGCTCGTCTTCCGGCTTTGGAGGTAAAGGAACACTTTCCGGAGTTTCTGTAATTTGTAATGTCGGTTCCGCTTTTTTGGGCTCGACGGGCCGCGGAACGGGGGGTTGACTTGTGGGCTCTTCGCTTGGTTTTGGCGCCTCGTCTACTTTAGGCGCTGCCGTGCTGGGCGCTTCTTCTCGATTTTCGGCATCTGGAAGAAGCCTACTCCTAGACATTTTTTCATTTGACTCAGGATCAATAACTGCAAAAATGTAAAAAACTGCTCCTACAAACAGCATACTTACAAATATTACTATTGTATACGACGTAGTCTTGGATATCATCTAATATGATAGCCGTGTCTTACATCAAGACAGAGCTCAAAATTCCCCAACGTTAGCGCGGACCTAATTTCCCTGCCTATACTTGTATCCTTATTTAATGAGTAATTTATACGGCTTAAATCACTAATCCATCCTTTCAGATATTTTTTGAAAGTATCTATGTTATTGCTAGTCGCGCTATTGTTATTTCCGGCTGATTCTATATCAAAATTAAACAAGGTTCTGCCATTTCCCCCTCCATAATATCTTGTATCAAAACAAATCTCAACATCACCTAGTTTTAACGCGGCTTCCACTTCCCGGGATAAACTCGCTTCGCTATCTAAGGAAATTATTAACTCCAAAAGATCACCGGACCAAACAGCAAGGTACACCTCGTAGTCTCTTATATTTAGTATGATACCTGTTTCCTTGTATCCTGAAAGCACTCCCGCGCTAACATTTACAACATCGTTCCATTTATATCCGTAAGTGTTAAAACTCTGGATATTTGGTATATGGCGTCTTAATCCGTCTTCTATAATATAGATTTTCTCGTCACCTGAAACTCGCAGCAGGCTTACAGTGGAATACGCAAGGGCGTGTGCCTCCGGAAGTACAACCACATCATCCCAATTATGGCCTTCTTTTACAAATGCTTCCGCGCTTGGAATGTGGCGCTTCTTGCCGTTATTTATCGCGTAAACTTCGGGTTTGCCGGCTATGCGCATAAGTTCAGCCTCTGATTTTGCCATTATATCCAGCATAGAAACTTGCCTGATTTTATCCCAATTATATCCCAGAGCATTAAATGATTCTACGGTAGGAATCCATACTCTTTTATTATTTTTTATAACATAAACTTTGCCATCTCCCACGGCTCGTATTAAATCACCCTCAATAATTGGCTTCTGGGATGAATGAGGGATGGGGGTGGGAACAATTTCTTTCCCTTTTGGACTTGGCTCCTCTGGAAAAACTTCTTTTGTAGGTTCGCCCAAAGATGGCGGGGGGCTTATGGGAGTAGAGGACGGCGGGACCGTAACCGCCAAGGTTGTTGTGCTGACAATATTAGACAAGCCGGATGTATTGCCTATTTCATCAAAAGAACTTAAAGCAAAATAATAAAGAGTTGACGAGATTAGATTAGATATAACTATAGACTCTTTTGCTCCGGAACCTTTTGGCTTGGGCTCGCCTATAACTTGAGTTATAAAAGGCCAATTGCCAATGCCAATCGTAACTTCCGCGTAACGCATGTCATAAGCTTCCGCGGCTCCATCCGACCCATCGTCGCCTGTAGCACTCCATGAAAAAGAAACCGAAGAAGTGCTTGTCTTATCTATTCTAAGATCACGAATATCAGAGGGTGGCGTGCTATCAAACTGCCCCCTGGCAATCGGAGCCGGCGCGGCAGGAACGGCTGTTGTGGCCAGGCTCGTTACATTAGAAAGAGCCGATTCATTGGGCACTTCATCAGAAGACTTCATCGCGAAGTAATAAGTAGTATTAGAAGTAAGACCAGTAACAGTCATTGTTTGGCTAGTGCCCGCGGCTTGGGGGCTCGGCTCTCCGGTTATAGCTGTGGCCGCGCTCCAGTTTGCGTTAGTAATATTCGATGTTGAGTAACGAATATCATAAAAATTGGGCGTGCCGACGTTGACATATTTACCTCCATCGTCTCCGCCAGATGTCCATGTTAGCTTAATAGAATTTAAATCTGCGTTAGAAGCTACAAGGTCGGTGGTTGTAGCAGGTCCGTTGGTATCGTTTACGATAATCGTTGCAGGCCCCGCAACTCCCGATCCCAGAGCCGGGTCCTGGTGATCGTGATATTTCCAAGTTCCTGCGATCATAAAAGTAAAAGAATAAGTATTGGTGTCAAAAAGAACGGGTGATTGCCAGCAATTTGCGGAGTTGTTCTGGCACGATGGATCGGGGTAATCATAATGCACTAAGTGAGTATCGCTTGCTACGACATGCGCGTTAGCTCCGGAAACAGTCCAGCGAACGGTATCTCCGGCATTGATAGTCAAAGACGAAGGAGTAAAATTATAAGTAGAGCCGTTTACAGTTACGTTATAGGTAGCGGCACGCGCGTAATTTACTCCCAGCAAAAAAACAACAAAAAATGCAAATACAAAAATAAACAGTTTTGTTGCTAAATTCATTGTTTGAATTTATTATACCACAAAATATCTTATGTGCTTAAACAAAAAACCCACAGATGGTGGATTTTTTGTCTATTTCGTAAAAGGTAAGCGTAAAACATACCCTGGTTCAGGGCGGACCCGACCAGATTCGAACTGGCTTTGGCAAAACAAAATAAAACCTGGGGCGGACCCGACCAGATTCGAACTGGCGATTTCTTCCGTGACAAGGAAGCGTGTTAACCAGGCTACACTACGGGTCCGCTCCAGGTTTTATTTTGTTTTGCCACTCTTCCGCTGACAAGTTTTTAAACTTTTTCAAACAAAAAGTTTAAAAAAGCGTGTTAGACCAGGCTACACCACGGGTCCAAATGTCCCTCACATTCGTTCGGGACACTAAATTTTTCAGCCAATCGCTTCGCTCTTGGGAAAAATTTGTGGCTGCGGGAGGAATCGAACCTCCGACCTCGGCCTTATGAAAGCCTCGCTCTAACCGCTGAGCTACACAGCCGAACTGAGCTCGGTTGCGGGTGAGGGAGTTGAACCCCCTTCAGGAGGTTATGAGCCTTCTATGATACCGACCAACCACCCGCTGTAGAATATATGCTAACACATCTTACAGTATTAATCCAGTCTCAAGAAAAATATTTTTATAAATTTCCATGGTCGCATCGGCAACTTTGCGGCTTAATGGATAAGAAAGATCCTCAACAAGAAAATCCCGCACCCTATGCGCCTTCCATGCTTCTTCTAGGCTTGGAAACTGTTCCGGAAGAATATTCTGAAGACGTTGGTCTATATTATCCCCTTCATAGCCAATCTTACTTAAAACTTCATCAAGCATAAGATCCGCGTCTATAATAGCCGCGCGCCAGTTCTCGGGATCTTCCGTGTCCATTTCTTTTTTTATAGAAATCCAGCGTTTTCCCATCTTGTGCCTCGGAATAGGCGTTGCTTTCCATGCTATTTTAAGGTGATTCATATGCCTATCAAACGCCCCGCCCTTTTTTATAAGAATAATAATTCCCGCTAAAAATATAAGCGACACAAGACCGCCTAATACTTGAAGTACCACAAAAAGCCTGGAATCGAAAAACTCCTTTAAATTTTCAAGATTTGGCATAATTATTGTTTAGTAATTTCCTCATAAATTTGCGCAACTTCAAGAATAATGTAATCACTCTTTTGCGGCCCGATAATCTGAAAACTGGCGTTCCCCTTGCATGGAATAGATATTGCCGGCAGGCCGGCGAGATTCGCGCCAACTGTGAAAATATCTGAAAGATACATAGAAACCGGATCTTTTGTTTTTTCCCCAAACTTAAATGGCGCCGTTGGGGCAGTTGGTGTCATTATAACATCAACTTGCGAAAATGCCTTATCGAAATCTTGCTTTATGAGCCCGCGTACTTTCTGGGCTGTAAGATAATAGGCGTCGTAATATCCGCTTGATAAAGTATGCGTGCCAAGCATAATTCTTCTTTTTACCTCATCTCCAAAGCCCTCTTGCCGCGCAACCCTCGCGCCATATCTTACTCCGTCATATCGCGCTAAATTAGACGACACTTCAGACGACATCAAAACATAGTATACTGCTATGCCGTATTCAGTATGAGGCAAACTTATTTCTTGTATCTTTGCTCCATTTTCTTCGTATTTTTTAATGGCTCTTTCTACCTCATCTTTGATTTCCATGTCTATACCTTCGCCAAAATATTCTTTAGGAACTCCTATTTTTAAATTTCGGATTTGTTTAGAATTTAGAATTTCGGATTTAGGATTTATCTCTATAGATGTCGCATCGAATTCATCTTTGCCGTAAATTATCTCAAACATAATCCTCGCATCAGCGACTGTGTTGGCCAGAGGTCCTATCTGATCCAAAGAAGATGCCATCGCAATAAGGCCATAACGGGATACCGCGCCATAAGTGGGCTTAAATCCAACCACGTTACAAAACGCAGCCGGCTGACGTATAGATCCGCCTGTGTCGGATCCAAGAGCGGCAACGCACATACCGCTCGCAACCGCGGCGGCAGATCCGCCGGAAGACCCTCCAGGGACTTTATTCAAATAGCGAGGATTTTTCGTAGGCCCGAACGCGGAATTTTCCGTAGAAGAACCCATGGCAAACTCATCTAAATTAGTTTTTCCGAGAAAAATTGATCCGGCTTTTCGCAACTTGGCGGAAACAGTCGCGTCATACGGCGCGTTGTAATTTTCTAAAATTTTAGAACCGGCAGTGCACTTAAATCCCTCTACTAGAATGTTATCCTTTATCGCGATTGGAATCCCGGCTAGCCCCCCCGCCTCTTCGCCGTTTGCTATTTTGGCGTCTATTTTTTCTGCTTGTTTAATTGCCGTTTCTTCTCCCACCTCCAGATACGCGTGAATGTCCTTGTCTTTTTGTTTTATCGCGTCCAAAAATTGCTTAACAATCTCTTTGCTCGAAATTTCTTTAGCTCGAATCCTGCTCTGAATTTGTTTAATATTTAACAGTTCCATATATTCAGCATACCTAAAATATTACAAAAGCTCAATTATTGTTACAATACAATATATGACTTCTGATACATTGCTTATCACGCCTCTCGTGCTAATTGCGGTTTTTGTGGGCACAATCAGCGGATTTGGCGCTTCAACCATATTGGTGCCGGTGATGGCACTATTTTTTCCGCTGCCTGTGGCGCTCTTATTTGTCGGTATAATTCACTGGTTCAATGACATCTGGAAAATGGCGTTTTTCAAGCGCGGATTAAAATGGCAGATACTAATTTCTTTTGGCGTAATCGGAGTCGTGGCGAGTTACATTGGCGCTTCCGTTTCATTTCACGCCCCAGAAAAAGTACTCCTTCG
>CAYVZN010000032.1:3426-8893 GCA_964456125.1 uncultured Candidatus Saccharibacteria bacterium | reverse complement strand
ATGACGGGGTCGGAGGTTCGAGTCCTCCCTCGCCCACTGCCCAGATAAAATATTAATTTTCATAATGACGGGGTCCTTGGTTCGAATCCAAGCACGCCCACCAAACTTTCCCAAATCTTTGATTTGGTTGAAAGTTTGAGTGTCCCGAGCTTAAGCGAGGGACTTCAATAAGATTTAAGTAGATAGTTATAATTAATTTTTAAAATATGATTTCATCTATAATAAATAAAATTTTAGGCATTAAAGAAGCCCACGCCCATTGCGATATTCCTTGCGGCATCTATACGCCGGAACCGGCAAAGACCGCGGCGGAAACTGTAGAAAAAATGGTGCAAAAAATTAGTGAACTTACACCTCCAATGCCTCAAGACTTTATTAAAGGAGATACATCTGCATTAAAGAATAAGGCAACTTCTCTCATGCGTTACACAATGGTGAAAGAACAGCATGCGCAGATCTGCAAACAAGAGCTTTTAATTTTATGGACAGATTACTTCAAGGAAGAGCATCTTAAAATGTTCCCGGACTTGCACGATAAATTTTGGAAGGCAACAAAGCTTTGTTCTAAAAATAAACGCGAAGTAAATCCCGAAGCTGCAGCAGAGTTGCGAAAGGCAGTAGATGAGATTGCGGAAATGTTTGCGAAAGCAGAGGCGAGTAAGGCATAGCTTGACGTTTATTGCGAAAAGCGATATGTAAAAAACATATGGCAATTACTATAAGCGATAAAAAATTAAAAATTTTAGTGAAAGAAAGCGTACAAGAAGCATTTAATGCAGAGCTGATGAAGCTTCGCGCGCTTGCGTTACCTAAAGTTTCTGATAAAGAGCAAAAGGACATAGAAGGCCGTTACAGGAAACCCTCGCTGAAGTCGTCAAATTTTTATGAAATAGAAATATGAGATGGAGGATTGAAGTATCCAATAACGCGGAAAAATTTCTTTTAAAAAATACTCTTAGCAAAGAAAAAGTATTTAATCTTATTAGAGGGGCGATCCGTTACTTTAGCGGAGAAGACATAAATGTTGATATAAAGAAACTCGGAGGAAAATGGTTTGGATTTTACAGAATTCGCAAAGGCAAAGTAAGAATAATTGCCGGGTTTGATTTTGCAAACTCGGTTGTTTTTATAGAAGAAATAGATTGGCGGGGAAATATTTATAAATAATGCGGGCCCGTAGTTCCCTCCTTCGTTGAAACTACGGAGGGCAAGCATTGAGATTTACACGTTTTAGTCTAAATGCTCGCCCGCCGAAGCCTCGGCGTAGGCGGGGGCCCGTAGTTCAGTGGTAGAACATCCGGTTTGCATCCGGAAGATCAGCGGTTCGAATCCGCTCGGGTCCACCACTTCGCTCCGACTGTGGTCGGAGCTTCGCGGTGCGAGCACCATTTAACCCTTTTTACTTATCCACAGCCAACATATTGACTGGATTTGGTATAATATTAGACAAAGGTCTATTTATTAACAACTAACAATTAACAACTAACAAATAACAACTGACAACTGACAAGGCAACTAACAGTTAGTGGTCATCAGTCAGTGGTCAGTGGTCAAATTATATATGATAGTTCAAACTTGGGCAGATTTTATAGTAGCCTCCCTGCAAAATATATGGGACGGCTTTGTGGGTTTTGCCCCTTCTCTTTTGGGGGCTATCGTAGTATTTGTAATTGGGTGGATCATGGCCATGGCGCTTGGAAGAGTAACCGTAAGAATACTAAAGACTATTCAGATAGATAAAATTTTTGACAGTCTTGGGGTAATGAAGGCAGTGCATAAATCTGGCCTTGATTGGGAATTCAGCGGGTTTGTGGGTTGGCTTTTGAGGTGGTTCTTGCTCATCGCCTTTTCTCTCGCCGCCGCGGATATTTTGGGCCTCTCAGAAGTAGCAGAGTTTCTCGCGGCTATATTGGGTTATGTTCCAAATATCGTGGTTTCCGCTTTGATATTGCTGATAGCGGCGCTAGTAGCTGATTTTCTAGAGAAGGTCATAAAAGCAAGTATACAGGCGGCAGAATTTTCCACTCCTAAAGTTGTCGGGGTAATGGTGCGATGGTCTGTGTGGATTTTTGCTTTTCTCGCGGTATTTGATCAGCTCGGCATTGCGCCTAACCTCATAAATACTCTATTTATGGGATTTGTGGCCTTTCTTGCGGTGGCGGGAGGCTTGGCATTCGGCCTTGGCGGTCAGGGCGTCGCGAAAGAATGGCTAGAGAAGCTATCTAAGGAAATAAAGGGCAAGTAAAGTTATTATCCCCAAACACCCGACATTGTCTCAGCGTCGGGTGTTTTGTTATACTGTAATTAGTGGTCAAAGGCAAAACATACTTTTTTGCTGCTTCAGTATTAAGCGCGATTATAATCGGAGCATTTTTTATTTTGCCAAGAAATAAAATTATATTTGATGAAGAACTTGGCGTTAATATTATACAAGATATTACTGAAGTTGATCTTCCGAAATTAGACATGAAAGACGAAAGATATCTTGCGGTTACTAAGAAAGACTTTAGTCCACACGAGAGGCCATCGTTTATTTTTGCCCTTTCAAGTCTAAGATTATCCGATTCAAGGGAATCTTCAAACTGGATAAAAAAAGTACTGGCCATTTCTGATGTATACGCAAAGACCTATACTGTGCGGGGAGTAGGAACAAGGGTTTTAGCTCCAGGAAACGAGCCCATAGAAATTAAAGCTGATATAAATAGTTTTTCCGAGAATGGAGAGCAAAAACTAGGCATTACACTTGATAAGCCTGATAGAGGTTTCACTCCGGGGCAATATACGTTAGAGATTGGCTTTCTTACAGATGACGCGCTGTTAATATTCAGGCAGGATTTTACGTGGGGAGTGCTTGCTGTAAACATTAATAAATCAATATATACGCCCAATGATAAGGCATATATACAAATGGGCGTTTTGGATAATTTTGGAGATACTATATGCGACGCTTCTCTTGAGCTTTTTATTAAGGCGCCGGATGGCCGGATTAGCTCTATGTCCACAGGAGATGAGTCTATAGAATACAGCGGCAAATGCGGACCTAATAATGTTGTAGATGTGCCGGATTATTTTGCGTACTATGTTCCTGACCAGATCGGTATATATGAAATGTATCTAGTCGCGACTACGAAAAACGGAACTAGATCAATCACAGATTCTTTTGAAGTTCGCGAGAAAGCAGCCTTTGATATAGAAAGGATAGGCCCAACAAGAATTTGGCCAAAAGCTCCGTATAAGATGAAATTCATTATTAAAGCAAACGAGGATTTTATCGGAGAGGTTAAGGAACAAGTTCCCGGAAGATTCGCAATCCTTGGCAAGAATCCTACCTTGGCTTGGAAAGTTAACTGGAAAGCAGGCAATACATACGAGCTTGGCTATGAGTTTGACGCGCCCAACGTGAGTCCGGAGTTTTACTTGCTTGGACCGCTTAAGCTGGGTGAAGAATTTCAAGAGCTCCGTTCTTGGCAAGTGGCTTCTGATGCCGTGAGCGGCACGATGACTTTGTATCCCCATGTCCAGGGATCAGACAGCACTACTACTAATGCGGGCACTCATAATGTTATGACACTTACGCCGCCTCAAGAAACTGTCCTTGTAACAGGGGGCGGGGTAAACGGCGGCAGTTCTCCCAACTATGCGGGCACACCCCCATGCGAGCTCGGCGGTACTAGCGGCGGAGCGGGGGGATCAACTGTTACCGGCGCTATAAATGAAGTGCGCGTTGATGTAGATGCGACAACCGGAGATAAATGCATAGCAACGTTTTATAGTCTTCCGGTCGGGCAGTCAATAACTATTGAAGAGAACGATACAAATTCCTTAAGAGTAAAATATTATTTTTTGACGGATGCCGGTGAAGACAGCAATGTAAATGCCACATTTCGTTTTTATAGATATGGTGAAGTTGATTCAACCTATACGCTTTTCGGCACTTTAACGGATAGCGACCTGCCGGCTGGTTCATCCGGGGTGCGCTCTTTAACCGGCACTCCGTCCGCGACTACTACGCTTGTTGCTGAAGATAGGATTGTTATTGTCTGGACGCTAAATATCATCACCCTAGATACAACAGGCGGGCAAGATGGTGTTAATATGCGGTTTGATGATGAAACAGACGGTGTTACTCGCGCCGAGCTTAGCTACACGATAATAACTCCAAATAAACCTAGTCTTGCCGGCAGTGCGGATGATGATTTTACAACAACCGCGACCACAACCGCATGCACTTCCGGAGGCGTAACTTACAATACTAAATGGACGTGTCTTCAGCCGAATGGTACGGGAAATTTTAACGCGAATTCAACCTCTTCACAGTGGCTGTTTATAAATAATGTTCAGGGCGGCACCCTTGGCGAGAACTTTGGGGCTACTCCGGATAATACATATATATATCAGGCGGTTCCGGCGGGCGATGGAAATATTACTACGGTATTAAACAGCTCCCTTGATCCTGATGGCACAACTCCTTTCTCGCATGCCGGTCTTTTGCTTTGGACTTCTGATACCGACTATCTTATTTTACAGGTGAACGCTAGTAGCACAGCTACGGTAGTGGGGGTGAACAACTCAGGTGCGCTCAACCCCACTGTTTCTCTTGCGGACAACTGGAATAGAGTGTGGCTTCGCTGGAATAAAACCGGCAATGACTTTCAGGCAAGCTACAGCACCAGCACCGGCAGCAGCTTCACGAATATTGGTTCTCCTATTACCCATGCGACTGCTTTCACGCGCATGGGCTTAAACGCGTTTGCCGGAGTTGCAAACAGGGAATACGCCGGAGCTTTTGAGTACTTTGATTCTACTCTCGCAGCTACCGGTTTCACAGTTTCCGGCACTATATATCTTTCAAATGAAACCACTCTTGCTACTAGCGCTAATGGGGGGCCGTGCGATGGCACAACTATTGTTACTATAAGAGTTAACGGACTGTCTCCTCAAACCGGCACATGTTCCGGCACTACCGCCATTTATTCGGTTTCCGGCATAAGCGCGAGTGCCGGAGATACTATAACTGTCTATCTAACCTCGGCTAGCAAGGCAAATACGGTGTATGTTTCAGATGGAAGCGCGGATACCGGAATAGATTTATTTTTGGATACCGTAGTTGTGAGAGACGAACAGGACGGCACAGTTAATATCGCTGATATTGTGGATTACGATAATGATGATAACGCGGCAGATATGCTTTTTGTCGCGACAGCAAGCCCGGCAAGCACCACTATTGAGTCGGGAGTAGAGCTGCACGTTTGGACGCTGGATACTTTTGATCCCAATGGCGTTATTACTACTCATACTACGGCCGGAGATTTTCACGTATCTACTAGCTCTGTGGCGTATATTGATACGGGAGATTCCGATATTGGCCGGAATATTTTGGTAGATACCGGAGCAACGATTAATATTGACGCGGATACGGTAGTAAGAGGAGGCAATGCAACAACTTCCGGCACGGGTATAATCGCAA
>CAYVZN010000032.1:0-3326 GCA_964456125.1 uncultured Candidatus Saccharibacteria bacterium | reverse complement strand
GATGTTGCAGTGGGCACAGGATCGACTTTTAACATAAATAATAATTTATTTATAGATGGCGGAGATCTTACAACTTCCGGCACGGGAATTATAAACTACACCTCCGGCACTGCTGCCGTTGATATTGACGGCACAGGTACTCTTGGAGGGGGAACAGGGGGTATCACATTTTATTCGCTTGATCTTGGCGATGGCACTACCAAAACTACTACTCTATCTACTAATAATATTAATATAGATAATAATCTTGTTATAAACGGTAATCATACTTTTAGTTTAGGCACGAATTCCATTACTGTTGGACTATCTTCTGTTACTAATTCAGGGGGAATATCAGTGGCTTCCGGAGGATCTTATTCGCAAACAGGGGGCACGACAGTAGTGCGCTCTTCTGCTTCGGGTGCATTAAATATAGGGGGCGCGGGAGCCGCCACATTCTATAATTTAGATATCGGCTCTTCAACTACGGATAATCTCACATACACTGTTACAACCGCGGGAAACATCACGGCGTCAAATAATCTTACGGTACAAGACGGCGGCACGGGGGTGCACACGCTCAATGTAGATACGAATGACAACGCAGTTACGGTTTCAGGGTCTTTTACGATAGATGCGAATGCTGTTTACTTGGCCTCTTCCAACACCGCTAACGCTCTTACTATTTCCAATGATTTTACAAAGAATGGGACATTTGATAACAACGGAGGCGCGATCGCATTTAATGATTCAGGGCAAACCTCAACCCTTCTATATTCCGCGGCAACTTTTTTCGGCAATTTTACCGTATCTACCGGCGGCAAGGCGATGCAGTTTGATAATGTTGACCAGACAAATATCGGCGGCACTCTGACTATTTTGGGAACCGGATGCGGCACCGGGAGAGTTTTTCTTGATTCTGATGTAGATAATTTAATTTGGGAAATAAACGCCACAAGTACGGTTGATATAAGTTTTGTAGATGTAGAAGATTCAAACGCTATTACTGCCCTAACGGCAAATAATTCTACGCAGGTTAACGACAGCAATACGAATTGGACTATTAACGCGGGAACATGCGAAACTGTAACTAATACCCAAATTCGCGGAGGAACAAAAATACGGGGAGGAACAAAGCTGTAGCTCGTGTAGCTATTGACATAGTTTCACGCATTTTGATAGTATACTACATAGGTGTTAATACTTAATGAGAACAATAGAATAGCGCATGTACTGGGAAGCGGATAAAACCACATTTTTAGTTGTGGGGTTGTGCCGCTTTCAGAAAGCGGTTTTTTTAAACACCTAAAAGGACTTTGACAATTTAATAGGAGTTTTATAACTCCGCAGGAAAACAAAAACAGCTTTTAGCTTTTAGCTTACAGCTTTTAGGGGTTCGCTTCTAAAAGCTAACAGCTATAAGCTATCAGCTTACAAATTTAAGGGCGTATGGTGGATGCCTAGATACCAAAAAGGGATGAAGGACGCGGTTGTCTGCGATAAGCCTCGGGGAGGTGACTAACAACCTTTGATCCGGGGATTTCCGAATGGGGAAACCCGGTCCGATTAAAATCGGACCACTCCAGCTATTTATAGTCGGAGTCCATACCCGCTGAAGTGAAACATCTCAGTAAGCGGAGGAAAAGAAAAAAATTTTATTCCCCCAGTAGCGGCGAGCGAAAAGGGAGAAGCCCAAACCAAGCCGTACCTCACTGTGTTCGGTACAGCTAAATGAAAAAATAAAACTGAAAAATGAAAAATGGCAATGTAAAATCTAAAAATATGCTACAAAATACCAAGATTTGCGCGCTGTAGTATATTTTGCATTTTTATCTGTAATTTTTATCTTTTCAGTTTAAATTTTTAATTTTAGCACCGAGCTTAGCGAGGTGCGGCTTGGGGTTGTAAGGTAGAAGCGTTTAGAGCAATCTAGGGGAGTCGAAAAATATACGATTTGTCTAGCAGAATGTCCTGGAAAGGACAGTCAAAGAGGGTAATAACCCCGTAAGCGAAAGATATCGTATGCTCCCAGCTTTTATTCTTAAGTAACTCGAGAAATGAAGGTCTCGAGTGAAGCAGGCAGAACTATCTGCCAAGGCTAAATATTTTTGGTAATCAATAGCGCACAAGTACCGTGAGGGAAAGGTGAAAAGTAGCCCGTTGAGGGCGGTGAAATAGAACCTAAAACCATATGCTTACAAGGAGACGGAGCTGGCCGTACCTCACTGTGTTCGGTACAGCTAAATGAAAAAATAAAACTGAAAAATGAAAAATGGCAATGTAAAATCTAAAAATATGCTACAAAATACCAAGATTTGCGCGCTGTAGTATATTTTGCATTTTTATCTGTAATTTTTATCTTTTCAGTTTAAATTTTTAATTTTAGCACCGAGCGTAGCGAGGTGCGGCTGGTGACGTCGTGCCTTTTGCAGAATGAGCCAACGAGTATATAGGTGTTGCATGTCTAAGTCGCTTTTGCGATGCAGGCAAAGGGAAACCAAGTCTTAAAAGGGCGTTTTTTGCATCACTTATATGACCCGAAGCCAGGCGAGCTACCCATGACCAGGGTGAAGGCCGATTAAAATCGGCTGGAGGCCCGCACTCATTAGCGATGCAACACTATGGGATGAGTTGTGGGGAGTAGTGAAAAGCTAATCGAGCCTGGTAATAGCTGGTTCTCCCCGAAATAGCTTTAGGGCTAGCCCCAAGTTATAGCACTTAGGAGGTAGAGCACTGGATGGTTTAAGAAGGTTTACCGACTTAAGCCAATCAAACTCCGAATTCCAGAGTGTGTTCCTTGGGAGTTAGAACGTGGGGGCTAAGCTCCGCGCTCAAAAGGGAAAAAGCCCAGATTGTAATCTAAGGTCCCTAAATTTCGATTAAGTGGTAAAGGAGGTGAGAGTTCTCTGACAGCTAGGAGGTTGGCTTAGAGGCAGCCATCCTTTAAAAAGTGCGTAACAGCTTACTAGTTAAGAGTTCTTGCGCCTAAAATGTAACGGGGCTAAATCGAATACCGAAGATACAAACCGACCGTACCTCACTGTGTTCGGTACAGCTAAATGAAAAAATAAAACTGAAAAATGAAAAATGGCAATGTAAAATCTAAAAATATGCTACAAAATACCAAGATTTGCGCGCTGTAGTATATTTTGCATTTTTATCTGTAATTTTTATCTTTTCAGTTTAAATTTTTAATTTTAGCACCGAGCGTAGCGAGGTGCGGTTGGTGGTAGGGGAGTATTCTTTATTCAGTGAAGTCGTCCCGTAAGGGGCGGTGGAGGATAAAGAAGTAAGAATGTTGGCACAAGTAACCGCAAGTCCGATGAGATATCGGACCACCGAAAGCC
>CAYVZN010000031.1:0-9370 GCA_964456125.1 uncultured Candidatus Saccharibacteria bacterium | reverse complement strand
ACACAGCACCCTCCTTCCCTTCTTCGCTAAAGCTACGAAGGGCGCGGCGCTACAGCTTCGGCGGGTTTATTATTTGCCTGCCACACAGCACCCTCCTTCGCTCCGACTGCGGTCGGAGCTTCGGCGGGTTTATTTGTTTCCCGCCAATCGGGCTTCGCCCTCTTGGGGAAACAAATAAAAAAGAGCACCTAGTGCTCCAAGGGAGGGCTACTCTTTCCGTAGATCGCTCAACGCGGAACCGAAAGAGGGTAACGTTTAAGGGCCCTGTTATATACGATTAGAGTATTAAATCTAAACCCTTAAAGTTCCTTGCCAAAATATCTGATGCTCTTTTTTATCCGCCCATCCCGCAACTGCGGGACAGGCGGTAATATGGGGGTATTTATATGATACCAAGCGCCTAAAATACGTGTCAAGCATACATTATTTCAATTTAGAAACAGAGTGTATATCTTACGTACTTTATTGTTTCATAAAAAACACAAAGTATATCAAAAGTTATACAAAAATAACTTATCAAACAAAAATGGCTCTAAATAGCGCCAAGTATCCTGTGGATAACTAAAAACCTGGATATGATAAAATATTATTAGAAATATACTATTTCAGTATTGATACAGTTACTAGTTCCGGGATATCGTAAAAAGGGTCGAAAAATAGGAGTTTTACACAAAGTTATCCACAGGCCAGCATGGCTGGCCTGACACGGAACTGAAACTGAACTATACGCAGAACCGACACGGAACCTGTTTTCGCTTTTCCGCGTCTGTTCTGTGTATGAGTTCCGCGTCAATTCTGCGATCGCAATGAAAAATAAAATACCAAAAGAAATGAGAAACCTTGGCGAGTATCTAAGGCAAATGCGCACCGATCTTGGACTATCTATGCACGAGGTCGCCCGAAGAACCAGCCTTACGCCAAGCTATATATCCAAAATCGAAAACTGCGCTACTTTTCAGACAATAAGCGCGCAGGGACTTGTTGAATTTTCCCGTTGTTATAACTTGCCGGTTTCTATAATCCTCGAGAGATCAGGATTTGTTCCGGAGAGTGAAGATGAACTCCCTGGAATTGGCTCTTATTTGCGTCTAAAATATAAAGCGCCGCATCAAGCGGTGCAGGAAATGGAAATCGCCTGGGACATTGTTAGGAAGAAATACGGCGTACAACAATCATAGCGCTTCTAACTTGAACTATTGGCTCTTTGTATCCGGTTACGTAATCCTGAATAGCGGATTCAAAAATATTTTCCTTGTATCTAAATCCTTCGCCGCGGCGCGTGCCGGCATCGTTAGTTATAAATTCTTTTGTTTCAGCGTCGTAACCCACAACAAGTATCATGTGCCGCAGCGGCCCCGGTGGAGTATAAAATGGGTTGCTTAATTTTTGCCCGTTTACCGGCACAATAACTAAATTGCCATTTAATAATTCCCTTTTTATATGTTCCCTGCTGACATCATACTTAGCTTCTATATTAGTATAGTTAAAATAGTCTTTCATGATTATCGCAGTGTCTTGCGCCGAAGTATCCTCAAAGTATCTATAGTTTTTCTTCTCAAAATCTGATATCTCTAGTATTGCCTTTTCTGCGTCTTCTTTTGAAATAAACTCTTTGCCCTCAACCCAAAGCATTGCCATAAGCATCGCCGCCTCTTCGCACGCCTGCTGAAATATTACATTATCCCAGTCTCTCAACGGAGCCTGAGATGTAAATGGGACGTCAAAAAGAATGCTTTGCATTTTTAAGGTGTCATTGCGAGCGAGCGAAGATAGCGTGGCAATCTTTTCGGTATCTGACGTTGCCGCGTCGGTCTTCCGACTATAGTCAGAGGACCTTCTCGCAATGACAATCGAAGAATCTGCTTCGTCACTTTTATCTCTGCTGCTCATTACAAACAAGCCTCCCAGTACAAGGAGGCTCAATGTTAAAATAAAAATTAAATAAATTTTGAATTTCATTATTCCACTAGGGGCAGTTCCATAAAAAATGTGGTTCCTTTATTCTCTTCTGACTCAAAGGATATATGGCCTCCGTGCCCCTCAATAATTTTCTGCGCGAGAAATAAACCCAGTCCGGACCCCGGAACTTGTTTATTCTGCGCATTCTGTGCCCTGAAAAACTTTCCAAATACATTTTCTGTCTCGCTTTTTGGTATCCCGATCCCGTTATCTTTAATGCTTATAATTACATTATTACGTTCTTGTACGACAGAAACGCCTATTTTTCCTTTGTCCGAACTATACTTTATGGCGTTATCTATCACGTTTTCTATCGCCATAAACAGTTTTTCTTTATCCGCCATAACAACTAGATCGCTCTTTGGCGGTTCGTATTTTACGGCAATAAACTTTCTTTCTTCCATGGACGGGAGAGATGATATAACGTCACTAATAATACTGCCGACAGAAACCCTCTCAAACTTTTTAAAGAATCTGCCCGCTTCTACCCGAGAAATATTCAAAAGATTATCAATTAATCTCGCGACTATTTTGTTTCTGGACAAGGCGTCTTCAAGAAGTTTTCTATTTTCTTCCCCGACCGAAGAAGATTTTTCAAAAAGCTCCTTTAGCCGACTTAAAGACCAGGTTGACGCGGTAAGCGGAGAGCGCATCTGATGGGAAGCAAGCGAGAGAAATTCGCTCTTCATTTTATTTAACTCTTTGAGTTCTTTTATTGCCTCTTCTAACTTGTAATTCGCCATGACAAGCTCTTTTGTTCGGTCTACAACCGTCTTTTCCAGATTCGCGTTTGTTTCCTGAAGTTCGCGCGTTCTTTCAAGCACTCTTTTTTCCAGCTCATCTTTAGATAAGTATTTTATCTTTTCTTTTTCAAGTGATCCCTCTGGGGCCAAATCAAGAACTATGAAAACCGAATCGTCGGCCCCATATTTATCTTTCAGATTATTATATATATCACTAAGAATATGCTCTGAAAAATCATAGCCAAAGTTTCTTATAGACCTGTCGGTAAGAATAGAGGTTAATTTTTTTGTCCTTTCTTCTATATCCCCCGAGCTAAACTCAACCTTATCTGTTTTTCCAAGAGAAACTTCTCCCTTGGAAAATTCTTGCGCAAAAATCGCGCGCACCGCTTGCGCGCCAACAAGATTAACGAGCGTTTGAGTTATGGCGCTCGCAAATTCTTTTGTGATTTTTTCCTTGTTCATTAAGGACTTATTAAACAGTTTCTAAGGCTGTACCAATGTAAAAAATTTACGGGCCGAAAGAACAAATATGGTCATGCCCGCAATCATTAAAATTCTCTGGATTTCTTCATTCGGAAAAGCGGCCGCAAAGATAATGAACTCCGATACGATAGACCATATAAAAGAAAGGGTCATGGCAACTACGCCCCACACGAACAGGTTAAGAGCCCCGCCCAATCTTCCTCCTATCTTTTTCCGAAGACTATAAACTATATAGATAGAGCTTAGGCCTATTATAACGGCGATTATATTGACTATTAGTATGCTATTTATCTCCATTTGTATATTATAACTATTACTATTTTTGGGTGCCCGACGGGGATCGAACCCGTAACATTCAGCTCCACAAGCTGACGCTCTAACCGATTGAGCTACGGGCACCATTCTGTTGCCACACCACAGACACATCTAAATCCTCCGTTTCCCTATATGATATTATACCCTGTTATTGCAAAAAGTCTAGTTAGCCGCCAAAATCAAAGCTCAATAATTTTTCCTGAAAACCGCGTTTTGGAATGTTCGCGCATGCCAATGATAAAAACCTTTCGTTCCAATTCCGTCCGTATGTTGAATTTCGGGAAGTGAAAATTTCTTTTTGATAATCGGATACAAACCTCTTTTTACTTCCACATACGGACTGTCCCAGGTACTTTCGATAAGTTTAAGAATGTGATGTTTGTACGGCTTTGTTGGGTTATACATAAACTCATATCGGGTTTTCCGACAGTCATTCCCGCAGAAGCGGGAATCCAAGGCCCAATTCACCTGAACTGGGCTTATTTGCTACACAAGTCATATGAGCTTTACTCTGGATTCCAGCTTTCGCTGGAATGACAACGAGACTAAAACGTTATGTGATTTAAATGAAGGTATGGGAAATTATTCAAGCAAGCTCCACTTGGAACGGAGTATTAAATAAAGAATCACTGGTCCAGCTAAACTGGAAATGCTAGTTTTAATAGAAAGAAAACAAGATAGGCGCAGATATTTAGTGGACGATGCAGGATTTCCAGCCCAAAGATTGCTCACGAAGCGCATCCGCCTTTGGCGAGGCGGGTCAGTCGTTCCGCTCAAAATGGCTTCACGCAAAATTTAGAATTGAGCAAAAATACAACATGGTGGCTTTATACAACTTCGCTCGAACTCACTTTACCAAAAATACTTGAGAAAAGGAAGCGCCGCGCAGAGCGCGGCGCTTTTATCGTAATCTCATCCATACGGCTCCGCGCCGCCTGACGGCGGCTCACAAAACAGAAAAATTTTCAATTCCTTAAAGAAACGGGGGCTGGGGGGCGCGAAAATAAAAACGAGAAAATTTTTCTGTTTTGTGGCTTTTGACTGGCGCAAAAGCGCGGAGCCGCTTGAAACCTTTTTCTCGGTTTGTGGATGACAAGGGGGACGGCTTATGATAGAATTATCATTGTGGATAACGTATGATCACTTCTATGATATAATTCAAAGGTCGAGTCACAAATTGCTCATAATTAACTAAAACCAAACACTATGAATCCAATTTTATTACGTTACATGGGATTTTTGCTGGTGGCAGTTATTGCCGGCGCAGGGGGCGGTTATTTGGCGGTGAACAATAAAATAGTATCTCCGCCGTCAGTTACACGATCTGGAACCACTCCCGCCGTACCTGCTCAACCGTTCCCAGGATTAGGCATTCGGGCTATTCCGGCTAAACCCGCAACCCCCGCTATTCTGCGCGCCTCATCTAATGTTTGCCCGAAGATACCAGAACTTACCCAACTAAGTTCACTTGATCCTGGTTGGAATACTGACAAACCCGCGCAAAATTATTGGATAACCGCAATGTTGAAATCAAAAAACGGTACCATCTTTACCGCGGGGTTTAAACCCGGCTTAGTAGATTATTATGAAAACGGATCTCTCGGCGACGGGTACGTACCCTTTATGTATAAATCTACCGATAATGGTGCGCATTGGACTTCCATAACACTTCCGCCGGCAACAAGATTATGGACCATGATTTACGCCATGGCGGAAGACGATAACGGTACACTCTATGCGGCGGGCACAAAAGTGTGGAAGAGCACTGATGGCGGTAATACATGGGTTGTTCTGCCTATGCCATATCCCGGGTTTATTACCGGAGGGCCAGTTCCGGAAACATATACGATATCAGCAAAAAATAATTCAATTATTGTCGCTTTTGGCGATAACGCATTTGCCAATCTTTATCCTTATCGCTACTTCGAACCAACGGTTTTTCAAAGCATCGATGGCGGGAAAACATGGACAAAGCTTTTCAGTCATCCTGCGCCCATTACGTCTGTTTTGGAAGCAAACGACGGATCTATACTCTTTCGTGAATACACTTCTGGCGGCGACGTATACCGCTACGCAGACGGAGTTATAGCAAAAACTTTTTCTGGTAGTCCAGTTTCAATAGAATATGACGCAGGATTATTGAAGGCAAACGACGGGTTTATCTACTTTATTGGACCCGATATATCAATTGATATAAATACCGTCTATGGCGCGGGCTATGACCAACCGGGAGGAGCGTATCTTACGGCATACAAGTCCGGTGATAATGGGGAGACTTGGACGAAATTAGGTTCTCTCCCTAATTCGTGGACAATTCAAGGCTCAATAATAGAAGCCCCCAACGGCACAATGTTTGTCCACTCTTATTCGATTTGTTATGAGAGCAACTCGGTAATATATAAATCAACAGATCGAGGAGTAAGTTGGAAAGAGGCTGGTTATGCCCAGAAATTCTGGAAAAAAACTGCCGATTTGTATTTCCCGGGTTATTATGCGAATGCAATAGTGGAAACCGCAGGGAAGGTTTTATCCGGCGGCAACACACCCTTGATATTTACTACCAAGTAAATTTGAGTTATGGCAAAAAAACTAACAATTGTAGTCGTATGTCTTATAGTTCTCGGCGGATTGGGATATTTTGTGTTCTTCAAACAAGAGCAGTCTGATACTTCGTCATTTTCTCCGTCTAAAACAGTTAAAGAGGTTTTGGGAATTAAACCATCTACCGAAAATTGGCAAACCTATAGACACAAATGGGTCGGATTTAGCATAAAATACCCCGAGGGATATACCGTAGAAGAACAAGCCCCGTCATCGAGTCCCGTCGGAGAAGTTTTCCAGGTGATGTTTTTACCAGATCCAAAAGACAAACCCGATCTATGGAAAAGCGTGCCCTTAAGCGTGCTGGTGGCTCCTGATGCTGCATATGCGGAGATTCAAAAAGAGTTTGAAAGAGTAAAAATAGGCGCGGAATACTATAGGGAAACACCCAAAACCATAGCTGGAATAGATGGGCTTGAGGTAAAAATAGGTCCTAGTCCCAATGTTGGCAACAATCAGCATTCTATATATGCAGTTATCTCTCATAAAAACGGCCATATTGTATTTATTAGCTTTGCCAAAGACAAAAATCAGCTTGAGAAAGAAGCTATTCCTCTCTTTGACGCTTTTCTTTCCACTCTCAAGTTAGAATAAAAATATGGATGATTCACAAAAAGGCTTTGCGCCAGTTGTTATTATCCTTGGGGTAATTGCCCTGCTTGGTATAGGAGGAGGTTATTTTTGGTTTTCAAATCTAAAACCGCAGGACCCTCAATTACTTATTGGCCTTTGGAGAACAGAAAGCTCAATTTTCCCCGATGGCGAATACTTAGAAATTAAAGAAAAAGAATTCTGTTTTGCGTGGGGTGGAGATTCGCCAGCGCATTTTTATTGCTCACAATATGCTCCTTATACAGTTTCAAAAAATCTTATTGGATTTGGTGAACAATCTAAACCGAATACTAAATGGAAGGCAACTGGCGATACGCTTACCTTATGGCAATTTGGTGAAAAAAAAGTATATGAGCGTGTAAATTCTTCTGGGAATGCTACCCCAAAACAGATACTGCCTTCTCAAGCGCCAAAACCTAGTCATCCTACAGAACAGACATCGAATCCGACATCTGCTACTCCTACGTATGCGCCGAAACCGCCAGATACCGAAAAACCAAAAATCACTTCTTTCAATATTAGTCCGCCATCAGTTGAGGTTGGCGATACGGTCACTCTTACATGTGTTGCCACTGATAATTCGCAATTTGTTCAAATCGAACTCGAAACTTTTGCTGAACTTCCAGGAGGAAGTGATCGTTCGTATTCTGGAGGCGGGTTTGGTTTAAGTGGTGACACGAAAACCCACGAACATAAGATACAATTTGCCGGTAACTACACTGCAACCTGCAGGGCCTCTGATGAGGCAAAAAATGAGACTCAGACAAATTTAACGTTTTCGGCAATGTAATCTATACTATGGACAAAAAGATTATTTTTATTGTTCTGGCCGTAATTGTCGTGGGGGCGTTGATTGTGTATCTGTTTATTTCCAAAAACGGGACTCCATCCTCTTCCTTATTTCCGTCATCGTTTAACGAAGACATCCTTATCGGACAGTGGATACTCGGAAAACATCAGTATTGGTATCCGGAAACAGATGAATTGAAAGAAATGCCGCTGCCTGATGGTTCAAATCGCCAATATTTAGAATTTAGAAGCGGTGGGCAATTATGTATTGGTTCTCTTGGTGCTGATGGGAAACCAGTGCCTTCTTGCGACAAGTCCGGAAGTTTTCAAGTAGTTGGAGGAACACTTACAATACATGGTGGCGACTTTGGAGGTACAAATATCCAATGGGAAATCAAGAATGAAAACCTTACTATGACCATAGACGTTCCCCGTCCGGCCGATGAGCCGCAGCTGAAAATCAAAAACGTGTTCGTTAAGCTGAAGCAATAATATATTTTGTAGTTCAAGCAGGCAACATGTTAAGTGAGAATGAAAAACGACCTGTATATGGCAGGTCGTTTTTCGTAGCGAAGTTTTTCCTTTACCGTTGCTCTTCTAATGGCGCTGGAGAATACTCGGGTGGTGTTGTTAATTGATCCACGTTATGTCCTACGCTAAGCTCCGGATATTTTTGTAGTAAACTCCACAAGTCGTTATTGAGTTTTATGGCAAGCAGTACGAGTTCTTGCGGAGCCGAAGAGTTATCTTGCGAACCATCGCCAGTAAAGATTGGAACGTCGCCGGCGGAAATTCTTGATAAAAGAGAATAAATACCATTCAAGCGAACAACCTCGATAAGGTTATTGAAGTTTGCTAATTTTCGGGCAGCGTTTACATCTTTGCCTTTGGTTTGCGCCAAAGCGTCAAGCGCTGGAGAAGTTTCTTCCCACGCAGATTTCAGTTGCGCAAAAGAGACGCCATTTAATCTGTTAAATTCTTCTACAAACAGCGCGTCGCCAATAGCTTTCGCCTTTGGAATTTTAACCTCAATTTCGGCCCACATTTCCTCGGATGTTTTCATTCTCAACGCGATCGGAGCTAATTGTTCGCCTGTGATGGTCGGAGCATTTACGCTGCTCTCGGAAAATATATCTTCATACTCTTTAGCTTTTGCGACAAATTTTGTGCGATTTTCAGCACTATTAACAGTTTCGATAGTCTTATTTAGAAATTCCACGAAGTCAGCATCAAATTGCTTTTCTATTCCGCTCAAAAAAATCGGCCTTAAGTCGGAGAGCTTAGTTTGTGTTTGAACAAGAAAATCTTCAAGAGATTTTAGTGTTTCAAGAGCGGCTGCGTAATTATAGACCCCTTGCTCTTTGGCTATAATACTGACCCTATCTAAAATCTGGACCTCGCCGTCACGCCATTCTTTATAGAGCATAACCGATGATTCGGCATATAGTGACGGTTGGTATATTCCAAGATACCAGTATCCGCCTCCGCCAACGAGTAGTATTAATGCTGTAATCGCTATGCCTATTTTCATAAATCCATTCTACCACAAATCATATTGTATTTCATCCACAAACCGATAAAAAGGTTTCAAGCGGCTCCGCGCCCCGCCTTCGGCGGGGCGCGGAGGCGTTCGTCAAATTCAGAAATTTCTGCTAAAATACGTTCGAGCTTGGTCGTATAAATACAACGTGGTGCCCCCGGCAGGAATCGAACCTGCATCAAAAGGTTAGAAACCTTCTACTCTATCCGTTGAGCTACGGGGGCCACGCTGAGCGTGGCTTCACCCGCGCTTAGCGCGGGGCCACACCAACTGAGCGTGGCTTCACCCGCGCTTAGCGCGGGGGGATATTACCATACCACATTTA
>CAYVZN010000030.1:0-9401 GCA_964456125.1 uncultured Candidatus Saccharibacteria bacterium | reverse complement strand
TACTTACAGCCGCTCGCGGCAGTCATTTAAAACCTCTGACTCATACCATAAACAAGCACCTTATACCGTTGGCCAACAAGCCCATGATTTTTTACGCCCTCGAACATATCATTTCGGCCGGCATTAACGATATTGGAATAATTATAAATGAAAATGACAACGAAGTCCCTCGAATCATTGGCGATGGCTCAAAACAGAACTGCCGGATTACTTACATAAAACAAACGGGCGGCACGCTTGGGCTCGGCCATGTCATAAAAGTTGCGAGAAATTTTTTGGAAGAGGAATCTTCCAAGGGCGAATCCGCCTCGGGCGGAAAATTTTTATTGTATCTTGGCGACAATATTATATTAGATAATCTAACGGCGCTAATTGATCACTTTGAAACGAGCAATGCAAACTGCCTCCTCGCTTTAGCCAAAGTTCAAAATCCTCAAAGATTTGGCGTTCCGGAATTGCGCGGCAATAATATCATAAGAGTCGAAGAGAGGCCGGTTTACCCAAAAAGCGAATACGCGGTAGCCGGACTGTATTTTTATGATACTTGCGCGCACATTGCCGCGGAAAATATTAAACCCAGCTTTCGCGGCGACTATGAGATTTCCGACATTCATACATGGCTAGCTCAAAACAATTACAATGTAATATGGAAAGAAATTAAGAGCTGGTGGAAAGACAGGGGCGAGCCGAGAGATCTTCTGGAGGGCAACAAACTAGTACTCTCGCGTCTTTTGAAATCAAGGCAGGAAGGGGCGCTTGAAGAAAGCACTAAAATAGAAGGTGAAATAGAAATAGGCAAAGGCACGAGAGTCGGAGGCAAAACCCTCATAAGGGGGCCGGTTTCTATTGGCGAATACTGCTTAATAAAAGATAGTTATATAGGGCCGTTTACTTCACTTGGCAATAAGGTAGAATTGCACGGCGCGAATATTGAAAACTCTCTTGTGTTTGATGATGCGAGTATTGTTACGTCCAGCAAGATAATAGACAGCGTAATAGGCGCGGGCTCCACAATAGCGAGCGCTAAATTTGAAATGCCGGAGGGAAATAAAATAATAATTGGAGAAAACTCAAATTTAGCAATTTAACTAAATGGCTACCTCACCCCTAGCCCCTCTCCTTATTAAGTAGAGGGGGCACCCGCATTAGACGTGTCACGTGAGTTCCCCTCCTCCGACTATAGTCGGAGGAGGGGTTAGGGGTGAGGTAAAAATATGCTTTCTATCATAATCAACCATTATAAATCTCCAGAGGTTTTGAGATTATGTCTGGGCTACATTAAAAAAAATGCCCCCTTGGACAGCGAAGTCATTGTATCTGACAGCGAAACTGTAGAAAAGACGCAAGATATGATGCATTACGATTTTCCGGAAATAAAATTTCTTCCGGAAATAAAAAATATAGGTTTTGCAAAATCAGTAAACCGGGGAATTATAAACGCGCATGGTGAATTTTTTTTGATAATAAACGCGGATGTAGTAGTGCCCGATAAAGAGGCGATCCCAAAAATGACCGCGTATATGCGGGAAAATCTGGATATAGGAATTCTTGGGCCAAAACTTTTAAATATAAACGGGGAATCACAGCCGTCATGCTTCAGGTTCTATTCTCCAAAAACCATACTCGCGAGAAGAACGCCGTTTGGTAAGACGCCATGGGGTAAACGAGAATTAAAGCGGTTTCTCTACACAGGTCAGACCTGTGTGATACACAGGTCTGACCTGTGTATATGTCCGAAGCCAGCTGACTGGCTAATGGGCTCTGCGTTATTAGTGCGCCGAAATGCTTACGAGCAAGTAGGACCTATAGATGAAAGATATTTCATGTACATGGAAGATGTGGATTGGTGCAGAAGTTTTTGGGCAAAACGCTGGAAAGTAGTATATTACCCCGACTCTTCGTTTTTTCATTATCATTTTCAGGCAAGCAAGAAAAAAAATGCCATACTAGACATTCTTACCAATAAATACGCGCGAACGCATCTTACAAGCGCAGTTAAATATTTTATGAAATGGGGATTGTGAAATAAAATGTAGTGCCTTTTCCCTCTTTAGATTCAAACCAAATTTTTCCTCCGTGTTTTTCAATAATAGCTTTAGCAACAAAAAGGCCAAGGCCCGATCCCTCTGTCTGCGTACGTACCGCGTTTTCTGCTCTAAAGAACCTTATGAACATATTTTTCTTTTGATGTTCGGGTATACCAATTCCCGAATCGGAAACCGAAACAAGAATCGCTTCCTTATCTCTTTTAACCTTAATTATAACATTACTTTTGCTCGGAGAATACCTTATAGCATTATCAATTATATTTTCCAACACCATAGCAATCCTTGAAGCATCAAGATCTAATTCGGGCAAATCTATATCTTGCTCAAAGAGAATCTCGATTTCTTTACTCTTGGCTCGCGCGGTAAACTTTTCCGCGGTTTCTTTTATAATATCCGCAATCGAGGCCTTGGCAAATTTGTATCCAAATTTGCCATTCTCAATCCTGGAAACATCTAAGAGGTCCGATATAAGCCTTATCATTTGGTTATTGCTTATAAGTCCTTTTGATAAAAATTCTCGCTGTTTATCTGTTATATCTCCAAGGTCCCCTTCCAATATCATACTAAACACCCACTTCATTATGGAAAGCGGCGTCCTCATTTGGTGAGCCGCGACTGACAAGAAATCCGATTTTATCTCCGACACAAATCTTTCTCTTTCCTGAAGCTGTCTTTCTTTCGTCAGATCTTCCATGATGTATAAGGTTCCTCCAAATCCCCCCTTCGTGCCCAATTCGCTTCCATAAGTTCTTGTTACGCGAAAATTCTTAGATTCCGGCTTATTAAAATGAACTTCATAAATTTTACCCCCGCCCCGTTTTATGTCCTCTGCCTCCTCTTTTAATAAAGCGTATAAATTATCCGGGATATTCTCTTCGTATATATTTATGACTTTTACATCTTTGTGACCTTCCAATCCAAGCGCGCGCTTTGCTTTTTTATTTACAAAATCTATATGTCCTTTGGGATCAACCAGAAGTACTCCCACGTTCAGCAACTCTATCAAAGATGTAGACTTTGATTTTTCACGTTTCAGATCTTCTACTGATTTTCTCAAAATAAAAAGAGTCCTTGCCACAATAGTTAGCAGGATTATGTAGAAAACAATTACAAGATATACCATAATTTTATTATATCACGCGCCATGCTTAACTTCTATAACATCTCCATCTTTCATTATATAGTCTTTCCCAACTGCCTGGATAATTCCTTTGGATCTTGCGTCAGGCCAGCCCGCTGTTTCTAACAAACTACTCCACTGTATAACATCCGCCCGTATAAACTTTTCTTTAAAATCAGTGTGTATTACTCCTGCCGCGTCCGGCGCAAAAGTGCCATTTTTTATCGTCCACGCGCGAGCTTCGTCTTCGCCCGTGGTAAAAAAAGTAATAAGGCCGAGAGTTTCGTAGGCAAGACGAATAAGTTCTGGTAACTTCGCGGAGCCCAAGCCAAGCTCCTTTCTTTCTTCATTTGAAAATCCGGCCCCTTCGAGTTCTTCGCGAATGTTCATTGAAATTTCCGGAAAAGCGTCTATGTGCGGTGTCCGGCACCGCACATCGTGATGTGCGGGGTCGGACACCGCACATTTCGCATTAACATTTAAAAGCACGATCCCCTGCTTTGAGGTGAGCAACTGTAGCTCTTTTCGCACCTTCTCTGCCGCCGCTTTTTGCCCGCCTTGACTCGGCGAAGCAGGCTGTTCGCCAGAAATTTCTCCGAGAACTTTATGGGCCATCACCCCATCATTCAGGCCGTTCTTTACTTTTTCTAAAACTTCAATTTCAATAATAGCTTCTTTTCTCCCGCCTCTTGCGTCTTTCTGTAGTTTCACCAAGTGTTTTTCTATCGTTTCCAGATCTTTAAGCATCAGCTCGGTAGTCAAAATTTCAATATCGTCTTTCGGATCTACTCTCGCCTCAACATGAATAATATCTGGATCTTCAAACGCTCGGACAACATAAAGCACCAAGTCCACTTCGCGGATATTCGCGAGAAACTGGTTCCCCAGCCCCTCACCCTTATTTGCCCCCCGCACAAGCCCGGCAATATCAACAAACTCCACAATTGCAGGAATTTTTTTAGCGGAATTTGAAAATACAGCTAGTTTGTCTAGCCGATCATCCGGAACTTCCACCACCCCCACATTCGGATCTATGGTCGCGAAAGGATAATTGGCAATCAACACTTCTTTTTTTGTAAGCGCTTTAAATAACGTAGACTTACCTACGTTGGGAAGGCCGACTATGCCGATAGATAAAGAGGACATTGTTTTTTGTTGATTTTACTGCTAGGTTATAACTATATTATAAAAACAAAACTATGAAAAGCCAAACTATTCTACGCATTTTTATACTAGGATCCTTTTTAGTGATACCTTTATTCGGTATGGCGCAAGAAACTCCCGATGGCACCCTTATCCGTGCCGAAGGCGATTACAAAATTTATACAATTTTTAACGGCCAAAAGCGTTGGATAAAAAATATAGATGTGTTTAATTCGTATGGCTACAAGTGGACGAACGTGCAAGTAGTTAGTCCTGCTGTCTTAAAAAACATAGCAGTAAATAATCTAATCAGAGAATCAGGAGATATAAAAGTATACGCGCTAAACGATGCTGGATACAAAAGGCATATAATAAATCCAGTAGTTTTCGAATCTTATGGATTTCAATGGGAGGATGTTGCAGAAGTATCTAACGATGAAGTAACAAGCTATTCCGACAGTAACCTTATCAGACAAGTCAATGATCCAAAAGTTTATTATCTGGAAAACGGCAAGAAGCGATGGGTTGAGTCCCCCGAATCTTTTTATACACATAATTTTAACTGGGAAGAAATTCACGTAATTAACAGTTCTGATGTTAACTCATACGAGGATGGCGAAGTAATAGCACCAGAATCTTCTATGGAACGAACATCGCAAGCCACTCCATCGGTCCCAGCCCAACCAGCACAGCCAGCTGTCCCAGCTCAACCCATAGACGGAGCTACATCAACAATTCCAGCTGTTCCTGCCGTTCCGGCTACTCCCGCAACACCCGCAGTGCCTCATCCAGATACAACTGCTCCTGTAATTTCAAATATTCAAGTTACCAATATCACGCAAAATTCTGCAACTATTACGTGGGCTACGGACGAACCAGCTGACAGCAGGGTGAGTTATGCAACTACATCTATATCCAACCGAGACTATACCACAGGCCATAGTATAAATCTTATAAATCTTTCTGCTAGCACAACATATTACTATGTTGTTTCATCCACCGATTCTAATAACAATACTGCAACAAGTAGTCAGCAGTCATTTATTACACTCCCCATATATTGGAAGCCCCAAATAGTTGGCCCATATACAGATTATAGGCCCAATTATACTCCGCAAAAAGAATGGAATGGTTCTGAATACGGGGTAGTCTGGCACGATTCTAGAGCTGGAAATAATGAAATATATTTTGTTAAAAGAGACGCAAACGGCAATAATCTAACAAACGAAGTCAGGATAACAAATGATCTTGCCGATTCTTATTATCCAAGAATTGCGTGGAACGGTTCGGAGTTTGGGGTTGTTTGGCAAGACGATAGAGATAGAGATGAATTATTTAAACTATATTTTGCTAGAATAAGTAATGACGCAGTTAAACTAACAGACGATATTAAAATAGTGAACGGCACTACTCAAGCGGGTGGTCAAAAGGTTGTCTGGACTGGCTCTAAGTATGGTGTGGCTTACTACAACGGAGATTCTGGAGTGAACGAAATTTATCTTGCACTTGTAAGCAGTGCTGGCACAGTAGAAAAAACAGTTCGAGTCAGCTACCATGTTTCAGTTCAGTCAGAAGACCCTTCACTTGTCTGGACAGGTTCTGAATTTGGCATTGCATGGCACGATGCTGGAGTATTTTTTGCAAAATTTGACGCTAATGGAAACAGCGTGGGAAGTGAGGTGAAAATTGTAAACATCGGAGCTTATACCTCGATCTCGTATGACGGCACACTCTACACAGTTACATGGAATAACCCCGACGGAAATACTTACTCTGCAAGCGGAAAATAACTGAACTCCAAGCTAATATAAAAAGGCGCTTATGCGCCTTTTAGTTTTGGTGCTTCCTTCAATTTAAAACTTCTACAGGCGAAGGGATACGATCGACGGGTCTATATATAAACTCATTATCACGATTAGAAGAACAGACATCAAGAAGATGTACAATCTTCACAAAATCCGGAAGATCGTTCAATCTTTTTCTTGGTTGACCATCTGGAACTTGCGTATATCTTCCATAATGGTAGTGCACGGCCTCTGATATCTGGTCGGCGATATCTTTAGATAGTTTGCAGCTTTCCGCGATATCCCTCCATGTATTCGCGGCAATCTCTCCGTGATTTCTAACCGAACTATTACCCCAAGGAATACCGTTCTTCTGCGTATCTGTAATAACTGTAGCGGCCAAAACAATGTCCCGCGAAGGCACGTGTATTGTCCGATCATCGTCTTCAACGAAACCGAATATTCCAAGTAATCTATCCGCGCTAATGCAACATTCTGTAAGATGCCGAACTAATCCGCCGGGTACATTGTGCCAATATGGATGCTTGCCCGATGTGGACGATGGCGCGCTAAAAAATTGATCAGGGACTTTATGCAAATAATAATACTTTACGGCCTGCCTGATACTATCATCAGAAATTCTGTCTATCCCCCATTCCCACAGAAATCTTATTTCCTGCTCAACATCCGCTTCGAATTTGGAAATTAAGAACAAGCCGATCTCGCCATTTTTAAATCTCGCCAAAAGATCTTCTACTGAAGTTTCCATCTCCGCCTCCTATACCTTACGGATTAATAAGAACTTATACTACAATATCAATTATCTTCTCTCGTGTAAATGCTATTATACTACTATAATGAATCGAAATCGCATTATTTTTCATATAGATTTAGACGCATTTTTTGCCTCATGCGAAGAACGTGAGAATCCTCAATTCAAAGGCATGCCCATTGTAGTAGGCGCTGACCCCAAAAACGGCAAGGGGCGAGGCGTAGTTTCTACGGCCAATTATAAGGCGCGTGAATTTGGCATACATAGCGCCATGCCCATTTCTTACGCTTGGCGGCTCTGTCCAAGCGCGGTTTTCCTGCCGGTAAATGGCGCTCTATATTCTCGCGTTTCTAAATCAATAATGAGTATTTTGGAAAATACAGCCAGTAAATATAATGGGGAATTTGAGCAGGCGGGCATAGATGAGGCATATCTCCAGTTGCAAAACTCGGACGATCGTCTTAGTTTTGTATATGCGAAAAAAATCGCGATGGGGATCAAGAAAGAGATATATGATGAAGAAAAAATTACTGCCTCTGTGGGCATCGGCCCAAATATGTTAATCGCGAAAATCGCTAGCGATTTTCGAAAACCGGATGGGCTGACAATTGTGAAACCTAAAGATGTACAAAAATTCCTTGGTCCCCTTCCCATAAGAAAACTCCCCGGAATTGGCCCAAAGACCGAAACAGAGCTAAAGAGGTTATTCAATTCATCGGGGTCTGACCCAGATGAATTGAATATCAAGGACTTGCAGAAAATCTCTCAATCAATCCTGTACGATGAATTCGGTCAACACGGAATTTCTATTTATGAAAGCGCACGAGGCATTGACTCTCGCACTATCGGAGAACGAAGTGAAACAAAATCTATAAGCGAAGAACATACTTTTGCTAATGACACCTCAAGCGCCCAGGAAATTTTGCCTGTTTTATTTTCCTTAGTAAAAAAAGTGATCCATACTGCAAAACTGGCGAACTATCAGGGATTCAAAACTATCACGCTTAAAATTCGCTATTCTGATTTTAAGACTCACACTAAATCTCTATCTAACAATTATGACCTGGAAAATCTGGATCAAATAGAAAAAATCGCGTTGCAGCTGTTTTGGCCATTTATCAAAGATTTGGGGAAAAATAGAAAAATACGGCTTATTGGATTTAAAATAAGCCGTTTTACCTGAAAAATATCCGCTTTGAAGCATATAAGGCAAGCGATGACCCCAAAAGCCCCATGGTTAAGGCCTTTTCCCATAGAGGAAAATCATGAAGATAATCATCTGTTACAAATACTAGTATCAGGAAACATTCGATTAACAAAACAAGCGCTGCGATAGCGGGCCAAGGATTAAAGACCCTAGGCAGGTTGGGGTAAACCCAACACATAAAAATAATAAAAGCAAATTCAAGAGTTATAAAAGCGCTGTGATACGCGGTAATAACATCGTTTACACTTCCGGCCTTTAGAAAAGAAGATGCGTCCGGTTCAAAAAATAAAACTAGACCAATTGCCAAACAAAAAGATACCACAACTCCTATTGCCCAATAAATGTTCTTTTGTTTACTCTTTGAAATAAGGTAAAAGGCCAGCGCGTTGAATAGCGGCAAAACTATTCGGTCGCCGAAAATATACGCGTACGAGAAAACTCCGTTGTTCCATAAAAATAATGCCGGTATCGCCCAGATTGTGTATATGCTCAAAAATCCGATAATCGCGGCAGACCAGGGATGCCGCAAAAGAATATGATTTTTTAAAGTGCTCATGGCTACCCTCCACTCAACTAATCCGATTATGTCATAATTCTACTAAATCTCCTATCTTTACACCATGCCGCTCTGCCCAGCCGGAATTTACTTCAAGAACGTATTGCGCGGGGCTTTGGGGCTCAAAGGTATCCGGGTACGATTCCGGACGGACGTCACGCGTGATATCTACAATTTTTTTATTCGCATCTATCCATATTATATCTAAACCAAAATTCATATCTTTCATCCAGAAAAAATAGATGCTTGGCTCATCATATATAAAAAGCATCCCTTGATCCTCACCAAGAGATTCTCGGCCGCTTAAGCCCCTAGCCTTGTCTGCGAAAGTTTTGGAAATATCAACTTCAAGAACACTTTCGCCTATACGCACGGTATTTTGTATTTCTTCCGCCAAAGGCGGATCTGCCTCGGGCAGAGAAAAATTTTGGGTAAACAAAAAAACAGATGCGAAAATAAGTGCGATTATTGAAATGATTAGGATTAGTTTGAATTGCATTTTTTACCTCACCCCCCTGCCCCCCCTCTCCTATATTTCCGCCTGAGACGGATTCGCCTTTGGCGGAAAGGAAGAGGGGGGTACCCACATGAGACTTGTTTAGAGAGCTCCCCTCCTCCGACTATAGTCGGAGGAGGGGTCGGGGGTGAGGTAGTTATGGCACTTCTAAGTTTTTTACAAAATACAAATACTATCACCTTCTAACGTAATTTTTACGGATTTTCCTTCCTTAATTTCTCCCGCGATTATTTTTAGAGATAAGGGGTCTAAAA
>CAYVZN010000029.1:3482-9707 GCA_964456125.1 uncultured Candidatus Saccharibacteria bacterium | reverse complement strand
ATACGGCATAGATCCCACGCCAGTCGATATAGTAGAAGAATTCAAGAAGAAATTATAGTAGGCGCGCTGGTTCACCCCGTACGAAATTTGCCGTGGTGGCGAAATTGGCAGACGCGCAGCGTTCAGGGCGCTGTAGTGGAAACACTATGAGAGTTCAAATCTCTCCCACGGCACGGCAAATTTCATACGGGGTGAACCAGTGAGAGCAATCTCATGGAGGTTCGAATCCTCCTTGGCACTCCGAAGCCTTGGCGAAGGGTGCTCGTCCGCACTAAATAAACTCTTTAACTTAACTCTCCTCCCTCACCCCCTCTCTTACGCTAAGAGAGGGGGAGGATTTATAGACGCCTTTTCGCGCTCCCCCTCCTCCGACTATAGTCGGAGGAGGGGGCTGGGGAGGAGAGTTACGGAAACTTTATGTTACAAACAAGAAGACCAGCAAAAATCCCATTACAAAGAACTGCAGAACCCCAAGAACAACCTCAAGGATTAAAAATTACACCCCTTGGAGGATTAGAAGAAGTTGGACGAAATATGACCTTATTTGAATACAAGGACGATATTGTAATTGTAGATATGGGCCTTCAGTTTCCCGAAGAAGACATGCCCGGGATAGATTATATAATCCCGAATATCGAATACTTAAAGGGCAAGGAACAAAATATCCGCGGCATTATAATAACCCATGGCCATCTGGACCACGTAGGCGCCGTATCTCACCTTGCGCCAAAGCTTGGAAATCCTCCCATATACGCGACTGGCCTATCTCGCGGCATTATCTTAAAACGCCACGAGGATTTCCCAAACAGCCCCAAGCTTGATATCCAAGTAGTTAAAAAGACGGACAAATTAAATCTAGGAAATTTCAAGGTAGAGTTTTTCCATGTAAATCACAATATTCCCGACAGTGTCGGAGTGGTCTTGCATACGCCCGAAGGTACTATTGTTCACACCGGAGACTTTAAGTTTGATCACAGCCCAATAGGTGATGAGCCTGCAGACCTTGCCCGCATAGTAAATATCGCGACACAGCCCAATGGCGTTCTTGCCATGCTTTCCGACTCTACTAATGCCGAGGTTCCAGGATACACAATTTCAGAAAGGCAAGTCCAGGAAGCTTTAGACGAGGTTATAAAGCAAGCGGAAGGACGGGTAATCGCGGCAACTTTCGGCTCTTTGATTTCAAGAATTCAACAACTTATAAATATCGCTGAAAAATATGGAAGAAAACTCGCGATAGACGGATATACAATGCGCTCAAATGTTGAAATCTCTCGAGAGCTTGGATTTCTCACCGCGAAAAAAGACACGTTTGTGCTTATAAAAGACATAAATAAATACCCCCCTGAAAAAATATTGATCGCCTGCACGGGCGCTCAAGGCGAAGGCGAAGCCGTGCTTATGCGCATCGCTCATAAAGAACACAGGCAAATTCATATTCAGCGCGGCGACTCTGTTATTTTCTCATCGAGTGTTGTACCCGGCAACGAGCGATCCGTGAGCTCGCTTAAAGATATATTAATGTATCAAGGTGCGAAAATATTCCACTCAAAGCTCATGGATGTGCACGCGTCGGGCCATGCATCCATAGAAGACTTAAAGCTTATGCTGAATCTCGTGAAGCCGAAATTCTTGATACCCATTCACGGAAACCACTTCATGCTTAGAATGCACGGACAAGTAGCGGAAAGCGTTGGTATGCCCAATGAAAACGTGCTTATTCTTGGCAACGGAAAGCCCGTAATATTCAAAGACTCTAAAGCGCATATTATCCGGGAACGCGTACCTGCTAACTATGTAATGGTAGACGGTCTTGGCATTGGAGACGTGGGAAACGTGGTTCTGCGCGACAGACAAATGATGTCTAAAGACGGAATATTTGTTATAATCTCAACAATAGACACAAAAACCGGCAAATTAAAAGGCAACCCGGATATTATTTCCCGGGGATTCGTGTATCTTCGCGAATCGCAGGAACTCCTTATGGATGTAAGAAGAAGGGTACGCCATATCATAGAAAGTTCGTTTGCCACGGAGCACACGCTAAATACAACGTATCTTAAAGACGAAATTAGAAACAAAACGGGTCAATTTCTGTTTTCAAAAACAGAACGCAGGCCCATGGTTATTCCGGTTATTATTGAAGTCTAGAAAAAACTAAAAATTTAAAATGAAAAATGAAAAATTACAGATAAAAAATCAAAATTTGCGACACCGCGCAAAGCTTAGTGTTATGTAGCAACTTTTTAAATTTTACATTGTCATTTTTCATTTTTATTTTTTATTTTTAAATTTATAAAACGAGCTATGCGAGTTTTATCCGGCATTCAGCCAACTGGACAATTTCATCTTGGAAATTATCTCGGCGCTCTAAAGCACTGGGTAGATTTACAAAATAAGGGAAATCAGTGCTTTTACCCTATAGTTGATCTGCACGCTCTCACAACAGTGCGTGATGCCGCAACGCTTCGTAAAAATATTCTAGAGGCGCAAACGGCGATGCTTGCAATCGGATTTGATCCGCAAAAAAGCGTGCTCTTTATGCAGTCGCAAGTCCCCGCGCATACAGAGCTCGCGTGGATTTTAACCACGCTCACATCTGTCGGGGACTTAGAACGCATGACTCAATACAAAGAAAAGTCTCAGCAAATGTTGAAGTCGGAAAGTGTAAACGCGGGGCTCCTTACTTATCCCACCCTCATGGCCGCTGATATACTTTTATACAATCCCGATTATGTTCCAGTTGGCGAAGATCAAAAACAGCATTTAGAGCTTGCAAGAAACATCGCCGAAAAATTCAACAAAACTTATGGAGAGACCTTTAATCTTCCCGAGGCGATGATTCAAAAAGAAACATCGCGAATTATGTCTCTGCAGGATCCAGCGAAAAAAATGTCAAAGTCTCTCGGTCCGCAACACTATGTCGGCCTTTTTGAAGAAGAAAATTCTATACGGGATAAAATAAAAAAAGCCGTTACAGACTCCGGCAAGGAAATAAAATACGACCCTAAAAATAAACCGGCTATTTCTAATTTACTCGCGATTTATAACGGCGTAACGGATAAACCCATAAAAGAGTTGAAGAAGGAATTTAGCGGCAAGAGTTATTCTGAATTTAAATCTGCCCTAACCGATGCCTTACTAGAACACCTTCGCCCAATTCAGGAACGCTATAAAAATCTCCAAAAAAATCCTGTGATTGCAAGTCATGCTTTTGAAAAAGGTACGGAAGTGGCCCAAAAAGAATCAGAAAAGACAATGCAACTAGTGCGAGAAAAAATTGGGTTGAAATAAAATACTCCTGATTTTGTTGGTGGTCACTATTTTTTGGTTTTCGCAAACGCCGCGACCAGTTTATTTATATCGGCTTTTGTATGGTCGCTTGAAATTTGCACTCTAATTCGAGCCGCGCCTTCGGGTACTACGGGATAGCTAAACCCGATTACGTAAATGCCTTCATCAAACATTGCGCGAGCCATGTTTTGCGCGTATTTGGCGTCTCCGATCATTATCGGAACTATGGGATGTATGGATTTGGGAACGGTAAATCCCGCCTTTTTAATTTTATCCCTGAAATAATTGGTATTTTTCCATAGATTCGCGCGGAGTTTGGGATGTTTTTCTATATAGTTAATCGCGAATAAGGCGCTTGCCGCGATTACCGGAGGCAAGGAATTAGAAAACAAATAAGTCCGCGAGCGCTCGCGAAGTGTATCTATAATTTCTTTCGGGCCCGCGATAAATCCCCCGCTTGCCCCGCCGAGGGCCTTTCCATAAGTAGAAGTAATAACGTCCACTCTATTTAAGACTCCGCAATGCTCGTGCGTGCCGCGGCCATTCTTGCCCATAAATCCTGTCGCGTGAGAGTCGTCTACCACCACAAGCGCGTTATATTTATCCGCCAAATCGCAGATTTCTTTGAGGGGCGCTATATCGCCGTCCATGCTGAAAACTCCGTCTGTAACAACGCATCGCGTTCGTTTACCGTTTGAACTTTTAAGCCCGTTCTCTAAATCCGACATATCAAGATGCTTAAATACATACCGCTCCGCCTTCGACATGCGTATGCCGTCTATCACACTCGCGTGATTCAATGAATCCGACAAAATCACATCTTCTTCGGTAAGAAAACTCGCGAAAAAACCGATATTAGCCATCATGCATGAAGAATATAAAATCGCATCGTCCATGCCCACAAACTCGGCAGTTTTTTTCTCCAATTTTTTGTGAATATCCTGCGTTCCGCAAATAAATCGAACAGATGAAAGGCCGAAGCCATATTTTTCCAACGCCTTCTTCGCGGCTTGTATCAGTTTTTCCGATCCCGAAAGTCCGAGATAATTATTGGCGCAGAAATTCAAATACTTTTTTCCGCGAACCTCAATAATCCTGCCTTGAGGGGAAGTGATAACGCGCTCGGCTTTGTGTAATCCGCTTTCGTGGATTTTTTGAAGTTCTTTTTGGAGAATGGGTTTTAGGGAAGTGTACATAAATCTAATGAAAAATGAAAAAATAAAAATTAAAAATGACAATGTAAAATTAAAATTTACTACATAACACTAGGCCTTGTGCGGTGTTGCATATTTTAAATTTTTATCTGTCATTTTTAATTTTTCACTTTAATTTTTTAATAAAAAGATTTTCACTTTACATCTTAATCAATATCTTCGGATATCTTTCCATCTTCTCTTCAAATTTCGAAACGCTAAATGATGCCATTGGGACGATTGTACCTCGGCCCTCGTTTAAAATTATTCGCCAAATTTTATCCTGTATGCCGTTTTGCTTATCAGAAAGCAAGCGCTGGCTTGTTTGCCATGTTGCAAAAATCTTCCGGCCTATCACTCCGTGCAGGGTGAGACCTTTTATTATCACTTGATTAAATTTTGGAATTGTAAAATCGCCGTCTCTTAATCCGAATAAGACTATCTCGCCTCCGCCGCGCGTTATGGCTAGCGCGTTATTCACAGAATCATTAGGACCTGCCATTTCAAAAGCAATATCTACTCCCTTGCCGTAAGTCAATTTATGAATTGCTGATTGCAGTTCTTCATCCACGCCATCTTTATGTTTAACATTCGATGTTAAACATAATATCTCATGCGCTCCCAAACGTTTTGCCATGGCTAAATTCGCCTTATTAATATCAACCGCGACTACTTTTGCCGCGCCAAACGCGCGACACAAAAGTACTGTAAACATACCTATAGGTCCGCAGCCAAGAATCGCGACGCGCTGCCCTCGCAAATCAACTTTCGAGCAAGCGTGCACGGCGTTGCCAAACGGATCAAACATCGCCGCGATTTCGGGCCTTACGCGAGTAAAGTCTACCTGCCATAGATTTTTCGCGGGAATTTTTATATATTTCGCGAAAACTCCATCAATGCCAATTCCAAGTATTTTTTGATCCTGGCATACTTCCTGCTCGCCGATACGGCACTGAAAACATTGGCCGCAAGTTATATGAGAATCACCGGAAACATCATCGCCTTCTTTAATTCCGTATAAATTTTTAACCTGTGACCCTGCTTGAATTACCTTGCCTACAAATTCATGGCCAAGAATTCTTTGAGACTTTACTTCCCTATTCAGCGAATCGTGTACGAGCTCCTTAAGCGCCTGCCTATGCCAGATGCCCCTGTCCGTGCCGCATACGCCGGCATAATTTACTTCTATTAAAACACATAGCGCGTCGAGCGAGTCCTTATTCTCATCAAGAACCGGCATTTCTACTTCGCGTTTTACAAAACCCCGCGACTTCTCCCAGCCGTCGAGTTTAGTATCAAAAGTTAATGCTTGAATTTTATTCATAAATCTTGAAGTATGAAACCTGAAACATGAAACTTGAAGCTTCATGTTTCATGTTTCAGGTTACAAGCTTTCTATATGAATTAGTAACTCGTTTCTTCCAACCAAATTTTTTATAAAGCTTATTCGCCGCGACGCGATCCGGGTGACTTGTAAGATCTATATAGGCGAAATTTTCCTTTTTTGCAAACTTGATAATTGCCCGCATAAGCTCCGAGCCGTATCCCCGCCTTTGATATTTCAAACTGACTACAACGTCTTCAACAGTACCCGCCTTACCCCCGCTAAGCCAATGCCAGCGAAGCATGGCCATGCCGGCTACTTTGCCCTCGCGCGCGATAAACAGTTTCACGTCTTTTTGATCTAAAATCTTTCGCCATTCGTTTTGAGTTAGCGGCTTGAATGGCGGCGTCTTTA
>CAYVZN010000029.1:0-3382 GCA_964456125.1 uncultured Candidatus Saccharibacteria bacterium | reverse complement strand
CCGACAAAATCGTACCGGGCGAGTTTTTCGCGAAAAATCTTTTCTATAGCATCAAGGCCTTCCTGGGTTTTTGACTCAAATCTCAAAACAAGCGCGGGCACATTGGAAGACGCCCGCACAAGCCCCCAACCATTTTCAAAATAAACCCTCGCGCCATTTATATCTATCAATTTATACCCTTCTTTTCTAAATTCCTCGGTTAACTCGCTAACTACTTCATATTTTTTATTGTCCGGACATTCCGCCTGAAGCGTCGGGCTTGAGACGTAATAAGGCGTTCCGGAAACAAGTTCGCTAACTCGCTTATTCTGCGTTGAAAAGTATTCCAGTAAATTTAGCGCCGTAAAAATAGCGTCGTCAAATCCGTAATAATTTTCCACAAAAAACACGTGCCCGCTCATCTCGCCCGCTAGAGCCGCTCCCTCGGAATGAAGTTTCTCTTTGATATAAGAATGGCCGGTCTTGCACATTATCGGCACTCCCCCATGAGCTTTAATATCTTCAGGTAGAGCCTCTGATACTTTTACGTCAAATATGATTTTCGCGCCCGGCTTCTTTTTGAGAATAAGCCGAGAAAGCAAAATAAGATACCTGTCCGGCCAAATAGTTTCTCCCTTCTCATCAACGAGTCCCAGACGATCCCCATCTCCGTCAATCGCGAATCCAAAATCCGCGCCGCTCTCTCTGACTATTTTCCCCGTATCTTCCATCATCTCCACTTCCGCGGGATTGGGCGTGTAGTTTGGATAGCTTGGATCAAGATTTGTGAGGTGCTCTATAACTTCGCATCCCGCTTTCCTTAATATCTCCGGGGCAATTAAACCGGCAGTGCCGTTGCCGGTATTTACGACGACCTTAAACGGCCTTTTTATTTTTACGCGGCCCAAAAGATCATCTATGTATGGGCGGGATATGTCCTCTTTCTTAACAATTTCTCCCCCTGCATTCTCAACAAAATTTTCTGAAATAATAGTATTGTAAATTTCCTCAAGCTCCTTGCCTATTATCGTGTAGGAATATCCGAGCGCGAGTTTAACGCCGTTCCAGCCGGCTGGATTATGCGAAGCGGTAACCATCATGCCGCCTTTTGTTTTGAAATAATATTGAGCCCAATAGAGCATGGGCGTAAGAATAGTTCTTGCTTCATAGATCTTACATCCTGATTCTATAAGCCCCTTTATCGCGGCCTTGTAGAAAGCCACCGAAGTAGCCCTGTTGTCGTGCCCTATCACAACTTCAAAAACTCCCCGCTTATGAAGAAAAGCGCCGTATGCTTTACCGATAAAATACATTGAGCTTTCGTTGAGTTCTTGATCCGATTCCCTGCCGCGGAGATCATATTCGCGGAACATAGATTTTTCTATAAAAGCCATATCTGTAATCGTATCACACGGTTTGATTTTTTCACAAGCCACTCTCGCCTCACCACCCTGCCCCCCTCACCAGAATATTGGCTATAATCTGGGAAGGGGGTTGGGGGTGAAGTACTGTTACGGGGTCTGACCCCGTAACACCCCGTAACACGCGTTGAATTTGTATAGAAACTCACATACAAAACTAAGACGATCGTCTTAGTTTTGTATGTCGCTTCTTCTTCTTACTTACGTTTATCTTACTTACGTTTATTATTGTATAATTGTATATGTATATATATTATGTAAATTATATATATTATGTAAATTATGTAATATGTAATTATGAATATATGTTTATGTTGTATATGTGAAAAGATGGAGGGGTGAGGCAGGGGTCTCGAGATATGACCTCGTAACGTTTGACAAATTTCCATAACCCGTGCTAACCTGATATGACATGGACACAGAAGAAGCAATCAGAAAACAATATACTCTCCACTTCATACTCGGCTCATCCGTTAATCAAGATGGAGCGGATCTTGCGAGGGGCAAAATAAACCAAAAAATAGAAGCGCAAGGAGGTAAAATAGACGCATCTATATGCCAAGAGGCATCGCGGAGATTCGCGTATCCAATAAATAAGCAAAATGGGGGATATTTTTGCGAATCCGTATTTAGCGCTTCTCCGGAGAGTGTAAAAGCGCTGTCAGACGACTTGAAAAATGAACCGCAAGTTATAAGATATATGGTGGAATTCAAAAAACCGATTAAATTCCGCGCAAAGCGCGCTCGTAGAGAAAAACCCAGAAGTTTCGCGGCCGAGCCCTCCCGCGCCAGTCCTTCGCCAAAATCTACGGAACTGCGCAGTGAGGCTCCGGCGGGCAGGTCGGAGGGCGCTTTGGGCACGGATAAGCGGGAAAAAATAAGCATGGAAGAAATAGATAAAAAATTGGACGAAATTATAAAGAATATTTAGAATTAAATAAAAATGAAAAAATAAAAATGAAAAATGACAATGTAAAATTTAAAAATTTGCTGCATAACACCAGGATTTGTGCTGTGTTGCATATTTTGCATTTTGATCTGTAATTTTTATTTTTTAATTTTTATTTTTTAATTAGAATTAAATAAAAATGAAAAAATAAAAATGAAAAATGACAATGTAAAATTTAAAAATTTGCTGCATAACACCAGGATTTGTGCTGTGTTGCATATTTTGCATTTTGATCTGTAATTTTTATTTTTTAATTTTTATTTTTTAATTTGAAACATGAATCTAAATAAAGCAATCATTATAGGCCGCGTAACACAAGATCCGCAATTAAGAACTACCCCGTCGGGCCAGTCTGTGTGCAATTTTTCGGTTGCCACAAACAGAACCTGGACAAACAGTGAAACTCGCGAAAAGCAGGAAAAGGCGGAGTTTCACAATGTTGTCGCTTGGCGCCGGCTTGCCGAAATCGCGAACCAATATCTTACAAAAGGGAGTCTCGTCATGATAGAGGGAAGGATTGAAACCCGCTCATGGCTTGATCAATCGGGCATCAAAAAATACCGCACCGAGATAATCGCGGAAAATATGCAGCTAGGCCCGAGGCCTATGTCGGCTGGCAGCCGAGCGCCTATGGCCGGCAACACGGATTCCAATACCCAGAGCTACGGACAAAGACCTATAGCTCCTAAACCGATAGATGAAATCCCCACAATAGAAAGCGATGAGCCGATATCATCTTCGGATTCGGACGATTCTGACGAAGACGAAGAAGAAGGCGAGATCAATGTTAAAGATATACCTTTCTAGCTTGCTAGCTTTCTAGGCGCTAGGCCTTAGGATTACAACGAGTAAATCCCGCCTGCGCTACTAGGAAGCTAAAGCCTAAGAAGCTAGAAAGCTAGTTTTATGAACTGTAACATCTGTAAAACTCAAAACCAAATTAACTGGAAAAACGCGGAGTTCCTGCGGGGTTTTTTATCTGACCAGGCAAAAATATTTCCGCGAAAAAAAACGCGCCTCTGCGCGAAGCACC
>CAYVZN010000028.1:0-9799 GCA_964456125.1 uncultured Candidatus Saccharibacteria bacterium | reverse complement strand
TCGGGCTTGCTTCGCTGAGAAAATTGGCACATGGGTGTTCCAAAACAACGTAAAACTAAATCAAGGCAACAGAATCGAAGATCGCATCACGCGTTAAAAAGCGTGAATTTTGGGAAGTGCCAAAAATGCGGCAAAGAAGTTTTGCCGCATAGACTGTGCGAAAATTGCGGAAATTATAAACAGGAAGAATTAGTAAATGTACTTAAAAAGTTAGATAAAAAAGAAAAGAAACGAAGAGAAAGAGAACAGAAAGCGCATGAGAAAGAACAGGCGCGCGAGCAAGGCACTGCGCCAGGAGGAACAGGAAGTTTGGAAGAACTTAGCAAAAAATGAAAAGTTAAAAAATAAAAATGAAAAATGGCAATGTAAAATTTAAAAATTTGCTGCACAACATTACATATCATACGGCGTTGCGTATTTTTTTGCATTTTAATCTGTAATTTTTATTTTTTCATTTTTATTTTTTATTTTGAAACATGGCCAGCAGACATTTATCTAGAAGCATCGCCATGCAGTCTCTTTATGAATGGGATTTTTGGAAGAGAGATGATTCTAAGCTTGAAGAGATTGTAAAAAGCAATATCAAGGAATTCGGCCCGGGCCTTGAGAGTACGGATTTTATCTGGGAAATTGTAAAAGGTGTTCTTAGTAACCTAGCTAAGATTAACGAAATTATAGAGAAATGCGCGCCGGAGTGGCCTCTTGATCAAGTTACTATAGTAGATAGAAACGTTCTGCGGATTGGAATCTATGAACTTCTCTGGGGAAAGCGCGATGAAGTTCCGCCCAAAGTAGCAATCAATGAAGCTATAGAACTTGCGAAGAATTTCGGCGGGGAAAGTTCCGGTAGATTTATAAACGGAGTTCTCGGTACTATATATAGAGAGATAGGGGAGCCGGGGAAAGACGATGTTAGCAAGAAGAAGGATGAGAAAGAAACTGAAAGTGAAAAATTAATATCAGACGAGGATAAATAACTTTTGTATTTTGTATATTGTATGTCGTATATCGGAAGCGGTTGTATACAACATACAACATACAACATACAACATACATAATAATGGACGATCTCTCTCCTCTAGAAAAATCTCTCGGTGTTGAATTTAAAAACAAAGACTTATTATTGCAGGCGTTGACTCATCGTTCTTATCTAAACGAGAACCCAAAATTTTATTTAGAACATAACGAGCGCCTTGAATTCCTGGGAGACGCGGTTTTGGAGCTCGCGGTTACTGAATATCTTTATAACAACTATAAGAACCCCGAAGGAGATCTTACCTCATGGCGAGCGTCTCTCGTAAACAGTAAGATGCTTTCACAAATTGCTAAAGAAATAAGCATTAACGATTTTTTGCTTTTGTCCAGGGGCGAGACAAAAGACTTGGGAAGGGCTCGTGAGTATATACTCGCAAATGCTATGGAAGCCACCATTGGAGCCATATATTTAGACCGAGGATTTGACGAGGCTGAAGCGTTTATAAAAACGCATATTATTCCCAAGCTTCCCGATATAATCAAAAATCAGCTATACAAAGATCCCAAAAGCGATTTTCAGGAGCAAGCCCAAGAGCGAGTTGGCATTACTCCCACGTACGAGGTTCTTGGGGAGTGGGGCCCCGATCACGCCAAACACTTTACAATAGGAGTGTTTTTGGGCGATGATATGATTGCCAAAGGCGAGGGCATAAGCAAGCAGGAAGCACAGGAGAAAGCAGCCGAGGGGGCCCTCGAAGAGAAAGGCTGGTAGTACCTTAAAATCACAAGCAGAAATAATTGGAGGTAGGTTTATGAAGAAGAACTGGAGCATGAAGAGTTTATTTATTTTGTTTGTTTGTATAATATTGTTAGGATTCATTATGACACAGATATTCGCATCCTCAGATTCTTCGCCGAGATCATCCGAGGCGGATATAACCAAGATTATAGATATGGCTAAGAATAAAGAAGTAGCAAGGATCGAGGTAGAGGGAGATAATCTGAAAGTATATACTCGTGATGGCCGAGTCATAAAGTCTCACAAGGAATCGGGTGAAACTATACTGGAGATCTTACAAAAACAAGGTATAGAAACCGGCGATAAGGGAATTCAGGTTGGCTCTAAGGAAACGAGAGTGAGTGCTTTAGGCATACTCTTTAGGTTTCTGCCGATTATTCTTATCGTGGGATTCATGGTGTATTTGCTTCGCCGAAGCGGGGGGGTGGGAGGGGGTATAAATAATGCCTCAAACATACTTAAAAGTCATACAAAAAGGATATTCCTCAATGTTCCGGGGGTAAGCTTCGCTGATGTAGCTGGAGCGGAAGAAGCAAAGCAGGAACTGCAAGAAGTTGTGGAATTCTTGAAATCTCCTCATAAATTTGCAAAGCTAGGCGCAAGAATACCTCGCGGTGTACTCCTTGTGGGTCTTCCCGGCACGGGTAAGACCCTAATGGCAAGAGCCGTTGCCGGAGAGGCGGGCGTGCCATTTTTTCATATAAGCGGTAGTGAGTTTGTGGAAATATTTGTTGGCGTAGGGGCGAATCGCGTTAGAGAGTTGTTTGACCAGGCGAAACGCAATCAGCCATGCATAGTATTCATAGATGAAATTGACGCGGTAGGTCGACGTCGGGGAAGCGGCATTGGCGGCGTATCGCATGACGAACGCGAACAGACTCTAAACCAAATTTTAACAGAGATGGACGGATTTACTGATCGACTAAATGTGATAGTAATCGCGGCCACAAACCGAGAAGACATTTTGGATCCGGCGCTTTTACGCCCGGGACGTTTTGACCGCAAGGTTATACTGGATTTACCCGACACCAAGGGCCGTGAAGCAATTCTTAGGGTGCACATAAAAGGGAAGCCGCTTGAGGACGATGTTGATTTTTTGAAACTTGCAAAGCAAACTCCCGGTTTTAGCGGCGCAGATTTAGCTAATTTAGTGAATGAAGGCGCGATAACGGCCGCGCGGCTAGGGAAAAGCATGATTGGCACTGTGGACCTGGAAGAAGCAATGGACCGGGTAATATCCGGTCCGGCTAAGAGAAGCAGGCAAGTCATTCTTCGCGAGAAGGAAATTATTGCGTATCATGAGGCGGGACACGCGCTTGTTGCGAATATGCATCCCGACGCTGACCAGGTTCATAAAGTGAGTATTGTATCGCGAGGAAGGTTAGGCGGATATACGCGCCAGCTTCCCGAAGAAGACAGGGGTCTTTGGTCAAAAAAGCAGTTTAACGCGATTCTTACGGTTTTAATGAGCGGGTACGCTGCCGAAGAAATAAAATTTGGGGACATTACTACCGGCGCGTGCGATGACCTGGAAAGGGCAACCGCTATCGCGACCCAAATGGTAACAAAATACGGCATGAGTGATTTGGGCCCCATTTCGTTCGGTGAAAAAAGAGGCGTAATATTTGGGGGCGCCGGAAATCCCGGTGAGATTGACTATTCCGAAGATACCGCGCAAAAAATAGACGAGGAGATCGCGAAGATCATCCGCAACGCGAAGCAAGAAGCATACAGTATAATATCCGAAGAGTTTGGAAGACTCGAAAAATTAGCTAAACTATTAATTGAAAATGAAACACTAGAAGGCAATGCCTTAGCAGAAGCTCTAAAATAAAAAGCATCCGGTCCGATTGTAATTGGACCGGTTTTATGTTATATTCGCATAAATCTGCAGCTTGAAAAATAAATATAGGAGGTGGTTGCGATGAAAGGAAATTCCAGAAAAGGACTTCGCGGGCTCACCGCACAGGAAATTTTTGAGAGAGTTTATCGCGGTAGAAGTATTAAATTCGAACAACTTCTCGCGGCAAACCAGCATCTTGATTTTTCACCGGACGAAGTTTTGCTTGATACTTTTCTTACACCTGAGATTTTATTAAAAAGTCCCATAACAAGCTCGCCGATGGATACTGTTACAACTGCGCGCATGGGTATTGGCATGGCCGACGTTGGAGGCTTAGGATTTATCCATAACAATCTTGACAGTTTTCAGCAAAAACGCGATGCGGGCAAGGTAAAGTTTGGCGGATTAGTTACTAATCCTTTCGTTTTGAGTACGGATAGGGGGTTGGAATCTCTTGAGTTTGTTCGGGAAAAATATTCTCATGTTCCGATTACGGAAGACGGCAAGCCAAACGGTAGGCTGGTGGGAGTTATTCCTAAATCTTTCAGGCCGCGGCCGCATTATGAAACTATTCAGGATTGCCTTAGCGATGAAAGTGTCAGATCGCCCGCGACTATTTTAAGGGAAGAAATTCTTTACGCAAATGGAGTAGTGAACAAAGAGAAAGCGCTTGCGGTTATGTACGAAAAAGCGGCAACCGCGCTCACGGTTATTGATGAGTCGCACCGTCTCGTTGGTCTTATTATTGCAAGTGACCTAAAAGTTTCCAGCAACGCAAGTGCCCTCGCTACTATTGATTCGGAGGGGCGGCGCCGCGTGGGCGCGGCAATAACTACAGTGCCGGAAGATTACGAGCGTCGTGTGCCGCAACTTGTAGATATAGGTGTTGATGTCCTTTGTGTTGATACAGCTCATGGCGATTCTAAATTTGTGGCGCAAACCATTGCGTGGATTAAACAAAGATATCCAGCTATGCAAATTATAGCTGGAAATATTAGTACTGCTGAAGCAGCACACTTTCTAGTTGATGCTGGGGTTGATGCGTTGCGTGTGGGTAACGGTCCCGGAGGAGCGTGCTCAACCCACGAGGTGACACACACCGGCGCGGAATCGGCGGTAGGAGTGTACAGGGTGGCAGCGGCGCTGTGCGGTTCGGATAAAACGATTATTGTTGACGGCGGCATAAGAAGCTCCGGCGACATTTTTATTGCCTTAGCGTTAGGGGGTGATGTGGTTATGTGTGGCACTTACCTTGCCCCGCTTATGGAATCTGCTGCTCCGTTGGTAACCATTGTCGTTGATGGTAAGCCAACTCTTCGCAAGCGACATCGTGGTATGGCCTCGGCATCGGCGCAACGAGATAGAGTCGTTGCGCGCTACGGCGCGGAACAAACACGTATGCCCGAAGGCAAGGAAGTATACCTGGAGCCGGAACAACGCCCGCTTCCCGAATTTATTTCTTTAACCATGGCAGGAGTTCGGCAGGCTTTTGCTTACGTGGGAGTGCGCAGCATACCCGAGCTTCATGAAAAGGTGCGGAAAGGCGAAATAACTTTTGATGTAAGTTTATAGCAACATACAATGCGCTAATACACAGGTCTGACCTGTGTATTTTTTATTTTGGCGTTATGTGGTAATTAGTAGAATGGTTCATTTAAATAAAGGGGGTAAATAATGAGAAAGAAGCGAAGCGGCTGGGTTACAGCAGTTTTTGGCGGCCAATTCGGCGATGAAGGAAAAGGCAAGATTGTTGACTATCTTAGCCAAAAAGCAGATATAGTCGTACGATACAATGGCGGCGACAATGCCGGCCACAGCGTAAGTAATCAATTTGGCGATTTTAAGATAAGCACCATGCCTACAGGGACAGTAAGCGGCGTTACCGGACAGGTTCAGGTTATAGGCAATGGCACCGTACTTAATATAATATCCCTGACAAAAGAACTTCAGTATTTGGAAGATAAGGGTATTGATCTAAGTAATATTCGCCTTTATATAGATAAAGCCAGTCATCTGATTATGCCCTGGCACATTGCCCATGATAAACTAGAAGAAGAAAGGCGGAAAAAACACAGCAATATTGTTGGCACAACCCAACGAGGCATAGGCCCGGCATATGCCGATAAGTATCAGCGAGTCGGCTTTCGCACCGGCGATTTACTGAATTATGAGGACTTTGCGTGGGATTTCACTAAGACGTATTACTATAAGGCGAAGCTTTTTAGGGGACTTTATGAAACAGAATACGCCGCGAAAGGTCCGAACGTAGAGCTTCAAGAACTCAAGGCTGCTTTAGATTACTTAGCCAGTAAGTTTGGCAATCTTGATAATTTAATTTGCGATACTCCGCCTATATTATGGCGAGCGATAGATAAGGGCCAAAATATTCTACTGGAGGGCGCCCAAGGCGCTTTGCTTGATATAGATCGCGGGACTTATCCGTATGTAACTTCGTCTGCAACCGGCATCGCGGGAGCATCGCAAGGATCGGGCATTCCGGCCGCGGATATCACAGAGCGAATAATGGTGGTAAAAGCGTATATGAGCCGAGTTGGCAACGGCCCGTTTCCAACAAGAGCGTCTTTATATGACGAGGAAAAACTCCGCGAAGCCGGGCAGGAATATGGTACCGTAACAGGCAGGCCGCGAAACTGCGGCTGGTTTGACGCTATATCGTTTAAGTACGCGGCTCAACTCAACAAGCCCACTGGTATCGCTGTAACTCGCCTTGATATTTTGGATGAATTTATAATTATCGGCATTAGAGAACGAGAAGAAGGCATTGATCACGCTTACGGCTGGGGGCTTGAAAAGCGCGTAAGGGGATTGCGTAACTGGAACTTATTGCCGGATAGAGCAAAAGATCTCTGTAATAGAATAGTTGGAAATTACCGCCTTAAATATGTCTCCACCGGCCCAAGCCGCGACGAAACAATAGTGGCGCCTAAAAATAGAAAATAGAGTATAAAAAATCCCGGTATAAATCCCGGGATTTTATGTGTTATAATCTAGGTATGGAATCTATATCTTGGCATAGTCTTTCCGTCAGGGAAACCTTCAAAAAACTCTCATCCCATGAGGGCGGACTTAGCGAGCGAGAGGCGGAAAAGCGTTTGAAGAAATTTGGGCCGAATAAACTGCCCGAGCCAAAGAGATTTACGCGAATTCAGATTTTTTTAAGGCAATTCAAAAGTCCTTTCGTGTATTTATTAATAGTTGCCGCTGTTGTGTCTTTTATTTTGCACGATGCGATAAACGGATATATAATTTTCGCGTTTGTGATTTTGACCATTGCGTTTGGATACTTTCAGGAACAAAAAGCAGAACGTACACTCGAGCATCTAGAAAAAATAGTAAGGTATATTGGTCGCGTGATGCGTGATGGCAAAGAGTTGGAAATAGAAGCGGATAAACTTGTCCCAGGCGATATTGTTTTTCTTGCATCGGGCGATAAAGTTCCTGCGGATATTCGTTTAATAGAAGTAAAAAATTTTGAAACCCAGGAGGCATCTCTAACTGGGGAGTCTATGCCAATCCCAAAAACATGGGAGGCCGTTCCCATCGGCAATCTAATTTCCGAAAGAGCCTGTATGGCATTTATGGGTACTATAGTGTCCCGAGGGCGAGCCTTGGGCATAGTGGTAGAAACGGGCCTCGAAACCGAATTCGGAAAAATCGCGCAAAGCCTTGCAACAATAAAAGAAGAAGAAACTCCCTTTCAGAAAAAAGTAGGCCGTCTTGCTAAATTTATTTCACTTCTTCTTTTGCTAATTGTTGCCGGAATTTTTATCGGGGGCCTTTTGCGCGGTATTGAATTTACGGAAATTTTTACCGCTTCGGTCGCAGTGGCGGTGGCCGCGATACCGGAAAGCCTTGTTATAGCGGTTACAGTCATACTTGCTGTTGGCATGGTGCGCCTTTTGCGCAAAAAGGCCTTAGTGCGTAAATTAATATCCGCGGAAACATTAGGAGGCACGACCGTAATATGCACGGATAAAACAGGCACCCTAACAGAGGGGCGAATGAAAGTTGCTGAAATCTATAGTGAAGGACAATCCCGGGAGTTTATTCTTGAAATCGCAATGATCGCGAATGAAGCATACATAGAAAATCCAAAAGAAGATGTGGCAAATTGGAATATCCATGGAGATCCGACAGAGCGGGCTTTAATTGAGGCGGGCATTGAGGCGGGCCTTTCGGATTTACTTTTGGAAGGCGAAAAGAATATTCTGGATGAAATACCCTTTGAATCAGAGAATCAGTATATGGCAACCCTGCTTACGCAGGGAAATCCGAAATCCGAAACTCTAAATCCGAAACATAATGTTATTTATTATAAGGGAGCGCCGGAGAAAATTTTGAAAGCATGCAATATCGCGCCTTCTAAGTTTACCCAGCTCGAAAAGATATACGAGGATTTTTCAAAAAAGGGTTTGAGGGTGCTTGCGCTTGCTCATAAAAAAACCAATTTTGAAAAATTGGTGCAATTGGAAAATGTTTTGTCGGATCTGATTTTTGTAGGATTTATTGCGCTTAAGGACCCTTTGCGCGAAAACGTCGCGAACACTATAAAAGATGCCCACGGGGCAGGCATAAAAGTAGTTATGATCACCGGCGATAATAAGTATACCGCTCAAACAATAGCTTTGGAGCTGGGTTTAAAATTTGACCATGAAAAAATCATTGAAGGCCGGGAACTCGCGGACATGGACGATGAAACATTAAAGAAACAAGTGAGGCATATTTCGGTCTATGCCAGAATTCTTCCCCATGACAAACTTCGCATAGTAGAAGCGTTTCAGGCGAATGGGGAGGTAGTCGCTATGACGGGCGATGGCGTGAACGACGCGCCCGCGCTTAAAAAAGCGGATATCGGAATTGCCATGGGCGCGGGATCTGACGTTGCAAAAGAGGCGTCCGATATGATAATACTAGATAATAACTTTAAAAGCATAGTTGACGCGGTTACGCAGGGAAGGGTGATTTTTGACAATTTGCGGAAAGTTATTACCTATCTTTTCGCGAGTAGTTTTACAGAAATTATTTTGGTAGCTGGAAGTATAATAGCGGGTCTGCCCTTGCCTGTGGTTGCGGCGCAGATTTTATGGATAAATTTAGTGGAAGACGGCCTGCCGGCATTTGCTCTTGCGTACGAACCAAAGGAAAAAGATGTTATGAAGCTTCCTCCCACCGGCGCAAGAACGCCTATACTTAACCGGGAGATAAAAACTATAATCTTTATTGTGGGCATAATTACCGATTTTATGCTCTTGGGTACTTTTATGGTATTGTTCAACGTAACGGGTAATATTGATTACGTGCGAACCGTAGTGTTTGTTGCGCTTGGCTTAAATTCTTTATTTTACATTTTTTCAATAAAAAGTCTTCGCCGTTCTATTTTTAGAATAGATATATTAAACAATAAATATCTTATAGTTTCTGTGGTTTTTGGATTCCTCATGCTCCTATTCGCGATATACGTTCCGTTTTTCCAAGATATTTTACGGACAGTTCCCCTGGGTATTGCGCCGTGGGCAATTATTGCTGCGTTGGCAGGCATTAATCTTCTGGGAATTGAATTAGCCAAGGCGATTTTTATACGCAGGAAACAAACCTAGACAGTTTCTTAGCATTTAAAATATGAACTTAGTTTTATACAGGAAATATAGGCCCCAGAAGTTTTCCGATGTAGTGGGCCAGGAGCATATCGTGCGCACAATTACTAGCGCGATATCAACTAATGAATTCGCCCATTCTTATCTTTTCACAGGTCCTAGGGGCACAGGAAAGACAACTTTGGCGCGCCTTATAGCTAAATCACTTAATTGCGAAAACAGGAAAGAGGGCAGTTACGAGCCATGCTGCAAATGCAATTTATGCGGAGAGGTCGCGAAAGGATCTGCCTTAGATATAGTAGAAATAGACGCCGCATCGAACAGGGGAATAGACGAAATCCGTCAGCTGAAAGAAGGGATCCGCTTTGCGCCAACATACGGAAAATACAAAATTTTTATAATAGATGAGGTGCATATGTTGACAAAAGAGGCTTTTAATGCTTTGTTAAAAACTCTGGAAGAGCCGCCCCCGCACGCCGTATTCGTGCTTGCCACAACAGAAATAAATAAAGTTTTGCCGACTATAATTTCCCGATCCCAGCGCTTTGATTTCAGGCGGCTTCGCCA
>CAYVZN010000027.1:4153-10089 GCA_964456125.1 uncultured Candidatus Saccharibacteria bacterium | reverse complement strand
GCTTTAATACCCGGATGGCACTTGTAATCTACTAACTCAATATCATCCATTGTAAAATCGTTGATATCTTTTATCGCGGGATTCAAGCGAATTTTTGCCAATGGATACGGCTTGCGAGACATCTGCTCTTTTACCTGATCAAAATGATTATGATAAATATGCGCGTCCCCAAGCGTATGCACAAATTCTCCGGGCTCAAGGCCGGTAACTTGGGCAACCATGTGCAACATCAAAGACTCCGAGGCGATGTTGAAAGGTACCCCGAGGAACATATCACAGCTTCTCTGGTACATCTGCATAGACAACTTTCCATCTGCCACAAAAAACTGAAAAAAGGCATGGCAAGGCGGCAAGGCCATCTCGCCCAATTCTCCCGGATTCCATGCCATCACTATGATTCTCCTATCCGTGGGGTTGTTTTTTATCGTGTCGATTGCCTTCTGAAGCTGATCTACTTCTCGTCCGTCGGGAGCCTTCCACCTTCGCCACTGCACACCATATATTCTTCCTAAGTCTCCCTCAAATTTTGCCTTTGGCTTCCAATATTCCGCTTCGGCATTTTGATCCCAGATATGGCATCCTAACTTTTGAAGTTCTTTTACATCGGAGCTTCCGCTTATAAACCATAAAAGCTCTGCCTTTACGGCATTGAACGCGAGTTTCTTTGTCGTCATCGCGGGAAAGCCGTCCTTCATATTATAGCGAAATTGCATGCCGAAAACTCCTCGCGTATCAATCCCCGTACGTGTCGGCTTATCCACTCCATTTTCCATTATATATTTTAAAGCATCAAGATATTGTTTCATTTTCTAGATTCTTAGCTTCTTAGCTTCTTAGGCTTTAGGGGGAAACCTAACGCCTAAGGCCTAGGAAGCTAGAAAGCTACTCTCGTTATAATATCTACCTAATATTCCCAGTATGTTAACTTCCGGAATCTTGCGAAGTTTTATACTGCCTTCTACTGCAAGCTCCCTTGACATCTTATATCTTGGTTTGTAACTTTTATACTCACCTTCGTAAACTACTTCTGCCACGCCCGCGGAAATAATAACTTTCATGCAATCTACGCATGGCAAATACGGAGTATAGAGTGTTGCTCCTGCAATAATTCCGGAATTCTGGAGAACCGCGTTATGCTCCGAATGAACTACTCTTCTACAGGAACTTCCCTCTCCTTCAATCAATAAACATCCAGCCTCCGTGCAGTGAGGATATCCCGGAGGAGATCCGTTAAAGCCGGATGATATAATGCGCCGATTTTTTACTATTACTGTGCCTACGTGGAGCTTAGGGCAGGTCGCCATGGTTGCCACAAGCTTTGCCGCCATCATGAAATATTCATCCCAGGAGGGACGGGGGGACACGCTCTCTTGAATTCGCGATTCGTTAATATTCGTCAAGTATTCGCGTTGATTCGTCGTTCCCGAGCTACCGAATCCTCTCGCGCCCCTTTCGGTTTCATCGCTAATATCCCCTTCTTCTATTTCAAAACTGGATACCGGCTTTATAACAAGTTGCGCTACTTTAGATCCTTTTTCGGCTAAATAATAATTTTTCCCCAGATTTGTCAGCACAACAAGCAGTTCGCCTCTGTAATTTGCGTCAATGACTCCAGCCATAGTTTTTAAATGATGTTTTGTCGCAATGCCGGATTTATCCCACACAAATCCCGCGAAACCCCTCGGTATAGCGAGCTTAAGCCCTGTCCGTACAGAAACTTTCTCTCCTGGCGGAATAGCAATATCCTCTAACGAAAAAAGATCCATCCCGGCGTCGCCGTCGTAAGCATAAGACGGCAACACTGCGGATGGGTCAATTTTTTGGACTAATAGTTTCATTTGAGTCCTTACATTCTTGCAGATAATGCAAAATCTGAAAAGACCCCCTTGTGGATAAATCTATTCCACGCTTATCCCCATGCTTCTCGCTGTCCCCTCGATAATCTTTACCGCTTGATCAACGTTGTAAGCATTTAAGTCTGGGAGTTTTGTTTCCGCGATTTCTCGAATTTGAGTTTTTGTAACCTTGCCCACCTTAAGAGTTAGTGGGTTTCCCGAACCTTTTTCTATTTTGGCGGCTTTTCTTAAAAGATCAGACGCGGGCGGGGTTTTCATCTTGAAAGTATACGTGCGGTCTTCGTACACGTAAATCTCTACCGGAATAATATTTCCAGATTTTTCTTTGCTTGCGGCATTAAATTTGGCGCAAAAATCCTGAATGTTAAGACCGTGTTGGCCAAGCGCAGGGCCAATCGGCGGCGCGGGGTTTGCGAGACCAGCCGGGATCTGAAGTTTTATAATTGTCTTTAGTGCCTTTGCCATGTTCTAGCTTCTTAGCTTCTTAGCTTCTTAGGCTTTAGGGAGAAACCTAACGCCTAGAGCCTAGGAAGCTAGAAAGCTCGTCAAATTTTTTTTATCTGTAAATAATCCAATTCAACGGGCGTCTCTCTTCCAAACATGGAAACAAGCACGGTAACCTTTCCTCTGTCCTCGTCTATTGCAGAAACTTTTCCGTCAAAATCCTTGAATGGACCGTCTGATACTTTTACTGGATCGCCAATCGCAACTTCTATCTTATAAGTCGGTTCGTCAACGCCCATTCGCTTCTGAAGTATTTCTATCTCTTTTGCGGAAACCGGCACTGGAGTTGTCCCTGAACCCACAAAACCAGTAACGCGCGGAGTATTCCTAACCACATACCATGAGTCGTCAGTTACGACCATCTCTACCAACACATACCCGGGATAAATTTTTTCCTCCACAACATGACGTTTTCCGCTTTTTATTTTAATCTTTTTCTCCTTTGGCACAAGTACGTTAAAAATCTTGTCTTCCATGCCCAAGGATTCTATTCTCTGCTTAAGATTTTGCGCTACAGCGTCTTCGTATCCCGAATATGTATGCAGAACATACCAGCTTCTCCCTTGTTTTATTTGTTGTCTCGCCATGTTCTAGCTTATTAGCTTCCTAGCTTCTTAGGCTTTAGGGAAAAAACCTAACGCCTAGAGCCTAGGAAGCTAGAAAGCTAACCTAAATCTTAGTTAATATAAACTGAAATATAAAATCCAACGCGCCTAAATATATTGCCACAGATAAAGAAAACACAATAATTATTATGGTGTGCCTTAAAACTTCCCGCCGTGTAAGCCAGTTTACTTTCTTCATCTCAAGACGCACTTCCTTAAGAAACGACATTATTTTTTGCAAAAATTTCATTTCTTAAAAATAGCCCCGCGGGCTATCTATATCGTATTATAGTTAAGCTAATTTATATGTCAAGGTTTTGAACGGTTTTTGCGTGAGTTTGAATTCTACTCCCTCCCCTCAAAAAATTTTCAATACACAGGTCAGACCTGTGTAGGTACACAGGTCTGACCTGTGTATTCCTGTGTATTGCTATCCACCCCGTGCTTTATCGCACAGGGTTGCAAGCATCTAGACATTTGGGTTTTAGCGCCCGAGGGGAAGACACAGTTTCCCCAGTTATCCAGTAATATTTTTTATACTCCTATATGTCAAGGTTTTGGACGGTTTTCGCGTGAGTCTGGATAAAACGTTTTCGCGGGGCGACTTCCGCGCCCATTAAGATATCGAAAATTTTATCGGCTTCTTTGACGTCTTCTATGTTAACTTGTTTTAATACGCGATTTTCCGGATTCATGGTAGTGGCCCAAAGTTCTCCGGGGTTCATTTCCCCAAGCCCCTTATACCGTTGTATGTTTACACCCTTAATTTTGCCGTCCTCGGAAACTTCGATTGAATCGGTCTCGTCTCCTGAATCTGTTTCAGCAACCCCTTCCTTCACGGCCTTACTCTTTTTAGTCTTTGAGGTTACGCTAGCAGGCGCCTTTTTTTTCATTTCTTCAACAACTAAATCTTTTCCTTCGTCAGTATAAGCGTATTCTACAGCCCGGCCCATCTGAATTTTATAAAGCGGAGGCTGAGCAATATAAAGATAACCATTTTGTATGATAACCGGAAAATATCTGTAAAATAAGGTCAATAATAAAGTTCTGATATGCGAGCCGTCTACATCCGCGTCTGTAGCAATAATAATTCTGTGATACCGGAGTTTGTTTACATTAAATTCATCGGCAATAGCCGCGCCTAGGGCTATTACCAGGGCTTTTATTTCTTTGGACGCTAGCATTTTATCAAGCCGCGCCCGTTCAACATTCAAAATTTTTCCGCGCAAAGGAAGTATAGCTTGATATCTTCGATCTCGTCCTTGTTTCGAGCTGCCTCCTGCGGAATCTCCTTCGACAATAAAAATTTCCGACTCGGCCGGATCTCTTGATGAGCAATCCGCGAGCTTCCCCGGGAGAGTGAATCCTTCAAGCGCGCCTTTTCTTATGATAGTCTCTCGCGCAGCTTTTGCGGCTTTTCGAGCGCGAGCTGAAAGAGTGCACTTACCGACTATTTCTTTGGCGTCTTGCGGATTTTTTTCCAGAAACTCCTGCAAAAATTCGGAAACTACCGCCTCAACCGCGGTACGCGCCTCTGTGTTTCCGAGCTTTGCTTTTGTCTGGCCCTCGAATTGCGGCTCTCGCAATTTAACGGAAACCACCGCGGTCAGGCCTTCGCGAACATCATCGCCTGTAAGCGCTTCATCTTCTTTGAGAAGATTACTCTTTCTTCCGAATTCATTAAGAACACGGGTAAGCGCGGTTCTAAAACCCGTGATGTGCGTGCCGCCTTCCTGCGTATGGATATTATTCGCGAAACTAAGCTCAATACCCTGCATATCGTCAGTGTATTGAAACGCTACATCAACCTGAATATCGCCATGTTCCTTGCTGGCGCAAAAAATATTTCTATGCTCCGGCTTCTCGTCGCGATTTAAGTAATCAACAAAGGAAGGAATTCCTCCTTCAAAATAAAACTGGTAAGACTTCTTACTCTCCTCGCGTTCATCTATTAGTCTTATGCGCACTTTTCCAGTGAGATATGCCTGCTGACGAACGTGCGAAAGGATTGTATTCCAGCTGAATTTTATCTCGCTAAAGATTTTCGGATCAGGCTCAAATGTCACTGAAGTTCCCGAAACTCCCGCGGGGCACTTCCCCACCTTTCGTACGAGTTTTTTAGGCATCCCCCGTTCGTATTCTTGCGCGTATAAAGCTCCCTCCCTGCACACTTCTGCCTTAAGGTATGTAGATAGGGCGTTTACCACGGAAACTCCCACCCCGTGAAGTCCTCCGGCGATTTTGTAAGACTCGCCTCCGAATTTTCCCCCGGCATGCAGCGTTGTCATCACTGTCTCCAGGGCCGATTTTTTTGTCTGGGCATGTTTCTCTACGGGTATACCTCGCCCGTTATCAGTTACATTTATCCGATTATTCGGTAAAAGAGTAATTATAATCTCATTCGCGTAACCAGCCATGGCCTCGTCTAAAGAATTATCAACAACCTCCCAGATCAAATGGTGCAAACCCTCAACGCCGGTTGAACCGATATACATCCCGGGCCTTTTTCGAACAGGATCAAGCCCCTCTAAGACATAAATGTCTTTGGCGGTGTAACTCGCAATTTTTTTATTTTTTGCATCTTTGGCCATATACAAATTATACCTTCTTATCAAAGCCCAGAGAATATTGACAAAAACATAATTAGGGGTCTTATTTTTATCACATTTATCTCACCTCCCACCTCTTCTCTTCTAAAACTTTAGTGATTTTGACCATTATCTCATCCACTTCTTGGGATTTTAGAGTACGTTCGTCTGACTGAAATAACAAATGAAACGCGAGGTTTTTTTTATCATCAGGTAGGTTTTCCCCTTCGTACATATCAAATAAATCCATATCGCGAAGTAGGGGGCCGCCGACGGTTTCAATTGTATTTAATACTTCCTCAACCATTATTTTGCGCGGAACCAGCAAAGCGATATCGCGCACGACTTCGGGATACTTAGATGGCTTTTGATAAATATGCTCG
>CAYVZN010000027.1:0-4053 GCA_964456125.1 uncultured Candidatus Saccharibacteria bacterium | reverse complement strand
CGCTATAATAATATTTTCTCTTTCGGCATTATCCACGAAAATTTTCCCTACTTCAAAAATTTTAATATTCTCAAAATATTTATAATTGCTTTCTATATTTTTTAAAATTCCAGGCAATAATAATGGCCGTAAGTAACGAAATTCATCGCTTATGGGATTGGCGAGCTCTGGGACCGACAATTGACAATTGACAATTGACAATTGATTTCCTCCTATAAACGAGTAGTTATATACTTCGCTAAAGCCGAATCCGGCTAATATTTGCCGCGCCGTAGAACGCCAAAAGATATGCTCGTTGCGGACGGGGATCTTTAAAATTCCTTGCGGCGGATCCGGTTTAATATTTTCATAGCCATATATTCTGCCGATTTCCTCTACGAGGTCTTCCTGAATATTTATGTCCAATCTGTAAGACGGGATCATGAAGCTTGAAGCTTGAAGCTTGAAGCTTAGACTACTTAAAATACCTTCTATTTCTTTGCGGGACAATTTCGTTCCCAATAAATTATTGGCATAATCTATATCAAGTTTAATTTTTTTCGGCTTTGCCGGATCGGGATAAATATCTATTTTTTGGATTATGCTCGCTTCTGAATTTGACGCTTCTAATATTTCGGCTGCGCGCTCCAGTGCGTATGGCGGCAATTCTGGATCAAAACCATGCATATATCTTATGGACGCGTCTGTGCGTATATTTAATTCCTGCGATGTTCTGCGAATATGCGTGGGGTCAAAAATCGCGGCCTGAAAAACTATTTTTTTAGTATTTTTATCAATTTGCGTGTTCGCGCCGCCTTTTATTCCGGCAAGATCTATTATGCGCTCTGAATCTTCTATAATAATAGAATCCGCGCCCAAATTATGCGTCGCGCCGTCAAGCGTCTTCAGGCTTTCTCCGGTCCGAGACATTCTAATCTTCATCGCACCGCCTCTTATCTTGTCAAAATCAAAGGCATGCAGTGGCTGGCCCAGTTCCCACATAATGTAATTAGTTATATCCACAACATTATTTATTGCTTTCTGACCCATAGATTCTAACCTCTCTTTTATCCAATCCGGCGACTCCTTGATCTCTATGCCTTCTATTACGTAGGCACTATATCTTGGACATAAAGCACTATCAACTTTTACTTGCAATAATTCTTCTGTGTTTGAAAATTTTTTATTTGAAAATTTATTGAAAATTGAAAATTGAAAATTGAAAATTTTCGTGAGTGCTCCTATCTCTCTCGCAATTCCCAAATGGCTAAGACAGTCACTCGCCCTATTCGGCAAAATATCTATATCTAATATATAATCGTTGCCTCTCTTTGAGACTTCTTCTACTTCAAAACTATGCATCGTTAAAATCTCTGCCAGTTTTACTGGTTCTGGCAGTTTTTTGACTTGGCCCTCCGAAGCTTTACGCGAAGGGGGCTCAAAAAATGATTGTAGCCAGTTATACGAGAATTTCATAGACACTGAACCGACACGGAACCCATACACGGAACTGACTCGGAACTTTCCGTATCTGTTCCGTATCCAGTTCTGTGTCGGTTCTGCGATAAAAAACTCATAAGCCTAGAATTGCTTCAAAAATCTAAGATCTCCGGAATATATCAATCGTATATCATCAACCCCATATTTCATCATCGCAATTCTATCTATGCCCACGCCAAACGCGAAACCTTGAAGTCCCTTAGGGTTATACCCGGATTTTTTTAATACATTTGGGTGCACCATGCCCGCGCCCATAATCTCTAACCATCCATTGCCGGTATTCATATCTATCTCAAAGCTCGGTTCTGTGAACGGGAAAAAGCTCGGGCGCAATCGAGTTTTGACGCTACTACCAAATAAATTTTTTAGAAACTCATTTATAACTGCCTTGAAATTGGCCACGCTGACATCATCGCCAACCATAAGGCCCTCTGCCTGATAAAACTGGATATCATGAGAGGCGTCGGATGCTTCATGCCTGAACACCCGGCCCGGAACTATTATCCTAAACGGCGGCTGATGCGTTTCCATATAGCGTACTTGCACTGGGCTTGTGTGAGTTCGTAGTAGTAACTTTTCATTTTTGATTTTTGATTTTTGATTTTGGTTGCGAAGCAACCAAAAGGTGTCCCATAAATCGCGAGCCGGATGATCTTTGGGGATATTCAATGCGTCAAAATTGTACCACTCTGTCTCTACCTCGGGGCCTTCAACTATTTCAAAGCCCAGCGAAGTAAAAATTTCATTAATTTTATCCTGAATTTGAGTTAATGGATGTAAATGTCCCAGCTCTACTTTTTTTCCGGGAACGCTAACGTCAAGCCACTCGCTTTTAAGACTTTCTTCTACGATGCTTTTCTTGATCTCTTCTGATTTTTTTAGAACCGCGTCTTCAATATCCTTTTTTAACGCCTGAAGCTCCGGGCCGCGGCTTTTCTTTTCCTGTTCCGATAATTTACCAAGCTCCCTCAAGGCAAGAGTAACAAAACTTTTTTTACCAAGAAATTTTTTACAAATGCCATCTAATTCTTTGAGATTAGAAGCAGAGTTTATTTCATTTTTTATTTCTTCGATTTTTCCCCCTTCTCGCCTCGCTGAAGCTCTGGCGAAGCGGGCGGGGGATCTCCCGTAGGGAGACATTTTATCCAAACCGTAATTTTTCATTTTTATTTTTTCATTTTTCATTTTTTGTAAATAACTATCATTTCCACAGCCACTATTAGCAAAAATACCGCAAAAGCATTGCCTAAATTCAAAACAGAAAAATTTTCCAGCAGAACGATAGCTAGCGCAAGAGCCGCAAGAAGAAATCCTCGCCTGAACGCGGTCGCCATTGATTTAGAAATCCACACGCCTATTAAAATAAATATGCCCATGAGAGAAAAAAATAACGTAACAAAAAATAATACTCTTATAAACGAACTGCTTGTGTACGGGTCTGCTCCAATTAAAATTGCGAAAAAAGAAAATAAAGAAAATATCGTAAAAACCAACAATAACACGGTATTCATAGTATAATTATACACTTTTTGAGTAAAAGAAAAAGGCCGTCAACGGGAAATAGAAATGTCCTACTTTGAAGGATTTAGAAATGTCCTGCCTTGCTTGACAAAGTTGACGCAATGCTAAATGAAACGTCAATCTACATCAAGGGTTCTTTTTTAACGTCCAGGGAAACAAAAAAAGCTGTCCGTAGGACAGCTTAACTAATTTAACCTGTGAGGATTTTGTTTAGTTCCTCAGCTTGTTTCGTGGAGACACTGTATTCGGCGTCTCCTACCCTGACGGTAACCTTCTCGGGCTCGGGGATTATTTCAACTTTTCCGCAAAGAACTTCGCCAATTATAGCAGCACATTTAATTATTCTGTTGTTCGGACAATTCTTGTGTGCCGCCGTACCCGCGAAAATACCGTATCCGTCTCCGCATTTTATGGTTCCCTTTGCTTTTATGGAAAGACCCGTAACAATCGACCTGGCAACCGTTATATCGCCGCCGACTGCCTGATCCCCGCCGACTGTCTGATACTCGCCGACTGTCTGATGCCAGCCGACTGTCTGAGACCTGCCGACTGTCTGATACCAGACGACTGTCTGATATCCGCCGACTTTCTGAGACCTGCCGACTGTCTGATGCCCGCCGACTGTCTGAAACTCGCCGACTGTCTGAAACTCGCCGACTGTCTGATGCCAGCCAACTGTCTGAGACCCGCCGACTGTCTGAGACCAGCCGACTGTCTGAGACCCGCCGACTGTCTGAGACCAGCCGACTGTCTGAGACTTTGCGACATTATCGTCTCGAGCGACTATATATTCATGGTGGACATATATTGATCCATCGGCCTTCACTTCGCCGACATTTAAAGAGCCCGTAATCTCTATATCGTTCTTGAAAATAACCTTTCCGTCAAAAGCAAAATCTCCTTCTATTTTCGTTTCATGAACTATCTTTTCTTCCATCTTCTCCTCCTGGCGTAAAAGAATTTTTTCTAGAGCACTTTCACTTATGCTATTTACGCTCTAGTATGGGGCATTGTATAACAGATGATATTATATGTCAATACCGACAAAGCCCT
>CAYVZN010000026.1:0-10102 GCA_964456125.1 uncultured Candidatus Saccharibacteria bacterium | reverse complement strand
TATATCCGGAAGCCCTAAAGCCAATACTTCAGGAATTAGCGCCGTCATTTGACGTGGCAGTGGGCTTAGCCCTTAGAGAATTTAAATAACAAGTAAGGAATAATTTTTAGTTTTTCATTTTTAATTTTGAATTTACAAAATGCCAATATCTCTTATACCAAAAAGAAAAGAGCGCAAGGGATTTGCCTTGGATCGCAATCTTATTAAAGAAAATAAGATCGTTGCTGTAGCTGTGGTTCCTCTATTGTTAGCGTTTCTTATATATGGCGCCATTTATATATATATCGGATATCTCAAGGGAAATATCGAGGATATAAAAAATAAAGCGCAGGAAATTCAAGCGCAAAGAGACACCGAAGCGGAAAAAGATGTCGTTGATTTTGATTTGAAGCTTTTAAGATTAAGCTCACTCCTGGATAGTCACATATATTCTTATAAGCTGTTTGATTTTATCGAAGAAAACACCCACCCTAAAGTTCAGCTTATCGATTTTAATTTTGAAATTGATGAAAGCTTAGTATCAATGAAAGGTCTAACCACAAGTTATTTGACTTTCGCGGAGCAGATTATCGCGCTAAAACAAAAAGAGCAAGTAAGTGATGCCGTGATTTCGGAAGTTGATATTGATAAATCCGGACAAATAAGTTTCGAGGTTTCTTTTAAGGTTGACCAATCTTTGTATAAATAACTTTAGCTTCCTAGCTTCCTAGGCATTAGGCATTAGGCATTAGGCGTTAGGATTTTCTAAAGCCTAAAGCCTAAGAAGCTAAGAAGCTAGAATATGAATCCTAAGATTATAGCCATATTTGTCCTTGTTGCCTTCGCGGGTGTTATTTTATTTCTTTTAGTTATGCCAAAGTTTACCGAACTCGGCGATTTTAAGGATAAGGTGGCAAAGCAAGAGGATAATCTTAAAATAGTGAATGAGAAATTTGAGGCGACCAAAGCGGCAATCGCGAAATTTCAAGTAATGACGAGTAAGGATAGAGAGCTTATTGATTTGGCGCTTCCGGACGAAGAGGATTCGCCTGACCTCTATGTTCTTGTTGACTCTCTAGTTTATTCCGCAGGCCTTATAACAGAAAATATAAAAATTGAAGTGAGAGAGATTAATGATATAGACATAACGATCAGCGCTATAGGATCTTACGGATCGCTGAAGGCGTTTATACTCGGAGCGCAAAAAAGCTTGCGGATTTTTGATATAGAGAGCATTAATATTTCTTCCGAGGATAAGAGAGGAGCGGAATCTAGCAATTTTAAATTTGAGATTAACATGAAAACATACTATAGTGGCTAATCAAGTCGCTAATTATATTCGCGAATATTCGCTAATTAGATTCGTGATTTGATTCGTATTTCATGCCAATAGTTACCGCGCAACGAAAAAAACAGCAGACTTTAATAGGAATCGTAGGCCTGATTGTTTTAGTGTCCGTGGGAGTTTTGTTTTTGGGTAATCGCGGAAAAAAAGAGGCCGGCCAAACTTTTGACGAGGCTATACCGATTGATATTTTGATCATCCCCAAAGAGGTTAGTCTGGATCTTAGCATATTTGATGATACTAGATTTACAAAACTTATCCCCTACGAAAAGATTCGGATAGATATTGATATGGGAAGGAGCAACCCGTTTTTGCCGTATGTTTCAGAAACCACAAAAATCCAAGAGGAATAGGAGTCAGCCGAGTAGAGTATAGTTTGGTGAATAATTGCTTTTTGCTTTCCTCGGCGCGTCCAGCGAACGCGCCTCGGGGGCTCGGCCTCCGCTCTGGCCTTCGGCCAACCGTGCCCGCTTCGGCCTCGCAACCCGCAAAAAGCAATTATTCACCAAGCTCAGAGTAGCGTAGAATTATGAATTCTTACGAGCAAAAAATTTTTAACGCAATCAAAGAGAAGCATATTTTTTCCGATAACGAGCTCGATCAAATGGAGTCAAGGCTTAAAAGCGTCGAGGGTTCGTTAGAGTTGATGCTTTCCGAAAATCCAAAAATATCATCAAAAGACATACTTTCACTGAAGGCTGAGATGGGTGATTTGCCTCCGTATGATATAAAAAGTATGTCCGATATTTCGGCAGATTTGTTGAGTGAAATACCGGAAGAAGCCGCGCGGCAGTATAAAATAGTGCCGCTTGAGAAGAAAGGAAATAAATTAAAAGTAGGAATGGTGGAGCCGGAGAATTACAACGCGCGCGACGCAATGCGGTTTATTTCAATGGGAAGCGATGTTGTTCCCGAGCTCTATGTTATAACCTGGGAAACTTTTCAGAAGATACTCGGGCAGTATAAGACTTTGAGGGGCCAAATCAAGGAGGCCCTTGAAGAGCTTGAAGAAGAGCTGAAAGAAGAAAAAAAAGTTGTACTAGAGCGCGCTCCGGAGATGATGATGCGGGAAGCTCCGGTGACTAAAGTCGTCGCAGTTATTTTAAAACACGCTGTGGAAGGGAAGGCTTCTGATATTCATATAGAGGCAATGGTCGCGCGAACCCGGGTAAGATTTAGAGTGTACGGGAAGCTATACACAAGCCTTTTTCTTCCTTCCAACATTCACGCATCGGTTGTTTCCCGAATTAAGATTCTTTCCAGTTTGCGTCTTGATGAATCGCGGATTCCTCAAGACGGAAGATTTAGCGCGGAAGTCAGCGGGCGTGTTATAGACTTTCGCGTGTCAACTTTCCCAACGCGCGTTGGAGAAAAGGTAGTTTTGAGAGTACTGGACCCTTCTGTCGCCATTCAGGATTTCAAAGAACTTGGTTTGGTGGGCAGCGGCCTGGAAAAATTCAAGAAGGCCATGGAAAATCCATTCGGGATGATTTTAATTTCCGGCCCCACGGGTTCAGGAAAATCTACAACGCTTTACGCGGCTCTGTCTTCAATGGAAAGAGAAGTCCTAAATGTGGTATCCCTGGAGGACCCCATAGAATATAGGATTGAAGGGGTCAATCAGTCACAGACCCAACAGGAGATTGGATATACTTTTGCTTCCGGGCTTAGGCATATTTTAAGACAGGACCCGGATATAATAATGGTAGGAGAAATACGAGATTCGGAAACTGCGGATCTTGCAACCCACGCGTCGCTTACAGGACACCTTGTTTTTTCTTCTATTCACACAAATGACGCGATAGGAGTGATACCCCGGCTCGTGGATTTGGGCGTTGCCTCGTTTCTTGTTCCAAGCGCTGTTATAATGGCGATTGGGCAAAGGCTTGTGCGCCGCCTGTGTTCGTACTGCAAGGTTTCGGGCGAAGCGCCGCAAGTTTTTGCCGATATTATTAAAAAAGAAATTTTGAGCATGGGCGAAGACGCGCGTTCAGATTATGGAGTAAAACCTAGAGATAATTATGAGATCTTTTCGTCGCCGGGCTGTGACAAATGTTCAAGAAAAGGTACGCTTGGCAGAATCGCGATTTTTGAAGTGCTTGTAATGACGAAGGAATTAAAAAATATAATCTATGGCAAGCCGACGCAGAGTAATATTAAAGAAGAAGCAACGCGTCAGGGGATGATTACTATGCGGCAAGATGGTATAATTAAAGCATTGCAGGGTATAATTTCTATAGAAGAAGTGTTAAGAGTTACAGAAGAATAGTTAGTGTTGTCATTGCGAGCGGAGCGAAGCAATCTAAAATCTAAAAGAAGATTGCCACGTCCTCTCCCGACTGTAGTCGGGGGAGTCCTCGCAATGACATTTATTACATGCCTAAAAAAATTTTGTTAATAGAAGACGACCCGTTTCTTTCTGAAATTTACGTTATTAAATTTAAAGAAGCCGGGTTTGAAATATCATTAGCCCAGGACGGATCTTTGGGTTTGCAACGAATAAAAGACGAAATACCTGATTTGGTGCTTTTAGATATAGTTATGCCGAACGTAGACGGACTTGAGGTTTTGCGGACTATGAAGAATGACGCGTCAATTCGCAATATTCCGGTAGTCATACTTTCAAACTTAGGGGAACAGGAAGATATAAAGAGAGGCCTTGAGCTTGGCGCCGAGTTTTATATTGTCAAGGCTCATTATACGCCAACAGAGGTCGTGGCGAGAGTGAGGGCGGTTTTAGAGAAAAAATAAAATGCCAGACTATAAAGAAAAACTTGAAGAATTACTAGAAATCGTGGCGCAAGAAGGCGCTTCTGATTTGCATATTTCCGCGGGCAGGCCGCCTACTATCAGATTGCATGGCAGACTAACTCCATTGCTTAAGTTCGGAATGTTAAACGATGAAACGGCAAGCGGCCTTTCTATAGCCCTATTGAGCGAAGACCAGAAAGAATATCTATACAATAAAAAAGAGGTAGACTTATCTTACACGCATTATGATAGGGCGAGGTTCAGGGTAAACGTATATTTTCAGTCGAATAGTATTGCCGCGGCCCTGCGCCTTATTCCTTCAAAAATTAGTACCATAGAAGAGCTTGAAATGCCGCCGGTGCTGCATCGTTTTACAACGCCGGTCCAGGGATTTTTTCTCGCGGTGGGGCCTTCCGGCCACGGCAAGTCAACTACACTTGCGGCTTTGGTTGATGAGATTAATCATACCCGCACCGAGCATATTATAACCATAGAAGACCCCATAGAATATATTTTCACCCAGGACAAGTCCATTATCAATCAAAGAGAGTTGGGCAGGGATACAAAAAGTTTTTCCAGCGCTCTCCGGGCCGCGTTCAGGCAAGACCCAGACGTTATCATGGTTGGAGAGATGCGCGACATAGAAACCATATCAACCGCGATTACGGCGGCCGAGACGGGCCATCTTGTGTTCGCGACTCTGCATACAAATAACGCTTCCCAGACTATAGACAGAATAATAGATTCTTTTCCGCCTGCCCAGCAGCATCAAGTGCGTTCTCAGCTTGCTCTAACTCTCATAGGTGTTGTGTCTAAAAGACTTGTTCCAAAAATTGACGGCGGAATTGTTCCCGCGATGGAAGTAATGATTACAAACTCGGCTGTTAGAAATCTTATTCGAGAGAATAAAGTCTATGAACTGGATCTTGTTATTGAAACAGGCGCGGACCAGGGCATGATCTCGCTCAACAGGTCTCTCGCGAATCTTGTAAGGCAGGGCGTTATATCGATGGAAACAGCGGAAATGTATTCACTTAATCCCACGGAAATGAGATCAATAGCTGAAAGATAATGGCAATATTTAATTACCAGGCAAGAACAAAAGAAGGAGAGATCCAAAACGGAAGAGTCGAAGCTGTAAGCAAAAGATTTGCTGCGGATATTTTGCAGCGCGAAGGTTTGATAGTCGTTGCCATAGAAGAAGCCAAGGAAGTTCCTATTTACGCGCGGAGAATAAAGTTTTTTGAAAAAATAAAAGTAAAAGACGTGGTTATTTTTTCCAGGCAATTGACTACTCTTTTTGAGGCGGAAGTTCCGTTGGTTACGGCCCTTCAGACCGTGGGGAATCAAACTGTAAATTCGCATTTCAAAGAAAAGATATTTGAAATTTCAGCGGATGTGGAAGGAGGATCTTCTTTGTCAGAGGCGGCGTCGCGCCAAACCGGCGTATTTTCCGATTTTTATATACATATGGTCAGGGCTGGGGAGGCCTCTGGAAAACTTAATAATATTCTATCGTACCTTGCGGATCACATGGAGCGAGAGTATGAGATAGTATCCAAGGTAAAAGGAGCCATGATTTATCCGGCGTTTGTTATTTCGGCATTTCTTATCGCTATGGTAGTTATGATGATATTTGTGATACCCCAGCTCACCGGTATTCTTAAGGAATCCGGGCAGGAGCTGCCGATGATGACCAAGATTATTATTGGAACATCAGATTTTTTACGATCATACTGGTATATTTTGCTTATCGCTGTCGGGGGGGGCGTCGTATTATTTTTAAAGTATCTTAAAACAGCGAGTGGTAAATTATTCTGGGATAAAGCGCAGTTGAAATTGCCAATATTCGGACCGCTTTTAACAAAAGTATACCTTTTTCGTTTTACGGAAAGTTTAAGCACCCTCATAGAGGGCGGGCTTCCCATTTCAAGAGCGCTTTCAATATCCAGGGACGTTACCGGAAATGTAGTTTATAAAGAAATAATTGATGACGCGCTTAAGGGGGTAAGAAGCGGAGGCACTATAGCAGGGACGCTTGCTTTATATAAAGACATTCCTCCGCTAGTTACGCAAATGATATCGGTAGGAGAGCAGGCGGGAAAACTGGTGTCTGTACTTCGCAGCGTCGCGCGTTTCTATCAGAAAGATGTAGACAATGCTATGGATAACATAACATCCCTGATAGAGCCAATACTTATTGTTGTAATGGGTTTGGGGGTTGGAGCGTTGGTTGCCGGCGTAATGCTGCCGATATACAATATGGTCGGTTCTTTTTAAAGGGCTTGGCCCATTTGGGGCATAGACGAATTTATCCACAGTTTTAAGTATTTTAATTTTATTGTATTATAATGAAATGAGGGGAAATAAAGGTTTTACGCTTATAGAGCTTTTGGTGGTTGTGACGATCATAGGAATCTTGGCATCTATTGTTTTGGTTTCGCTTGGCTCGGCAAGAGTAAAAGCTCGCGACACGAGAAGAATAGCCGATATAAGACAAGTAACACTGGCGCTGGAGTTTTACGTTGATAAATACAGGCACTATCCGCCAACAACCGGAGCTGACGCGGCGGCAAGATGGCAAGATTTGAAAGAGTGTCTTTCAGCGCAAGCGGAGTGTACTGATAACACTAAAAATTTTCAGATAATGACCGCGGTTCCGGAGGATCCATTGGGTACTTTACAGTTTCAGTATGACTATTCTCCGAATTCAAATCAGACTAGCTTTGTATTAAAAGCGCTTATGGAGACGGATCATGAGGTGTTGATTACGGATCTTGATGGTATGCAGGCTGATTATAATAATATTGATTGCGGGGACGCAGACCCCATATATTGTGTTAAAATTTAAAACTAGCTTCCTAGCTTCCTAGCTTCCTAGCTTCCTAGGCCCTAGAAAATAGAAAACTAGAAAAAATTTATGAGTAAAAAAGGTTTTACTTTAATAGAGCTGCTTGTAGTAGTTTCTATAATAGGCCTTCTCGCAAGCATAGTCGTTGTGTCTCTTGGCGGCGCAAGGTCACAAGGCAGAGACGCTAAAAGGCAGGCAGATCTAAGACAAATTCAGACGGCTCAAGAGCTATGCTACAACGATAGGACGGGTTGTGGTTCTGCTACGGCAAACGACTATCACTCTGCTGACTGGGCTCCGAATGCAGCAGCAAATGTTATATGTGGTGTTACGGCACTTGCCGCGGGCCGTCCACTTGTGGGGGCATATTTGAATGTCGCACCTACGGATCCGGGATCTTTTGAGTACAGATGTTTTTCTGGGGCTACTCCCTCTGGTGCATTTTGTGTAAGCATCCAGCTTGAGCAGCCCCCGGTTCCTGCCACCCCGTATATTCATGCGCGTAATACAGGATTATTTCCCAACCAGTCGGCTCACTGCACAAGCCCAACAGGTTAATTAAATTATATTCAAAAGGTCGTTTGTATTGCTAAGTATAAAAATATATGAAAAAAGGTTTCACTTTAATCGAGTTGCTAGTGGTTATTGCTATTATCGGGATCCTCGCGACTATAGTATTGGTGTCATTAAATAACGCTCGACAAAAAGCTCGAGACGTGAAGCGAGTTGGCGATATGCGCCAATTGCAGCTTGCGCTCGAAGGATATTATGATGACATACTGGCCTATCCGGGCGGCGATGGAGACGCGGCTGCATGCGGGGCCGCAGCTACGGAGCTTGCCGCATTAGTGCCAGATTATATAGCCGCTTTGCCGGCAGATCCGGGAGGCGGGTCGGTTGCTTATGCTTATGACGCGCCTGCTGCCGCGGACGGACAGGATTATGTTTTGCGCGCCCAGATCGAATCCACAACACAGACTTCTTTAGCTACTGATGTAGATACCGCGGATTTGTGGGGGTGCAGCTGCGCCGATAATGACGGAGTTGACCCGGATGCAAATAGATTTTTCTGCGTACAGCCATAGAGCATTGTTATTCGGTTTGATTTCATAAAACGCTCCGGATTTTCCGGAGCGTTTTTCGTGGTATAATAAAAGTTGTCATTCCCGATAGCACGTCGCTCGCGAGAAACGTGCCTTGTCCCCCCTACCTCACCCCCGACCCTGCCTGTCGGCAGGCAGACCCCTCTTCCTACCTCACCCCCCTTCCCCCCCTCTCCTTATTAAGGAGAGGGGGAAACCCACATGAGACGTGTTTCGCGAGCTCCCCTCTCCTTATTAAGGAGAGGGGTTGGGGGTGAGGTGGAGAGTAGTAATACGAAAATATGCTTTTATACTCAATAATATTTCTATTCGGCTTGACTATCGGCAGTTTTCTTAATGCCGCGATTTATCGTCTCGGAACCGGCGAATCAGTAATAAATGCCCGTTCGCATTGTCCAAAATGCGGGCATATTTTGGCGTGGCACGAACTTGTGCCGGTGATTAGTTTTATTTTGCAAAAAGGCAGGTGCAGAGAATGCGGGAAAACGATTTCTTGGCAGTACCCCATAGTAGAGATAGCAACCTCTTTGCTATTTCTACTAATTTTCAATTTTCAATTTTCAATTTTCAATGAATTTTCAAGCTCCAATTTTCAATTTTTAAATCTTGCTTATTTCGCGATTATTACTTGTGGTCTGGTGATTATTTTTGTCTTTGATCTTAAACACTATATTATTCCCGACAAGATTATTTATCCACTGACAGGGCTGGTATTTTTTTACAGAATTTTCGAGTTTTTAGAATTTAATAATTGGAATTTGTTTGGAAATTGGAAATTGCTTGCCCCCCGTAGCTTTAGCGAAGGGGGGGAAATTGAAAATTTGGAACTACTTTTAAATCCATTATATTCTGCAGTGCTCGCCTTCTCTTTCTTCGCATTAATATATTTTTTTTCCAAGGGCCGCTGGATGGGATTCGGCGACGCGAAACTCGCGTTTTTTATGGGTTTGTTTCTTGGATGGCCAAAGATCCTCGTGGCCTTGTTTATAGCATTTATACTGGGTGGTATAATAGGGATAATGCTAATTGCAGCACGCAAAAAGTCGCTTAAAAGCCAAGTGCCATTTGGGCCATTTCTTATTGCGGGGACGTTTATTTCTTTTTTCTGGGGAGATCAAATAGTAACATGGTATTTGGGGCTAATAAGCTAGCTTTTTAGGCTTTAGCTTCCTAGGCTCTAGAAAATATCTAGGGTTACTCTAGAAAGCTAGAAAGCTAGGAAGCTAGGAAGCTAGAATGCGAGGTTTTACCATAGTAGAACTAATAGTCGTAATTTCCATAATCAGTATTCTTTCAATAATAATGCTGGCAAATTATGGGGCGGGAAGAACGGTTTTTAAAGAACAGCAATCAACGCAGATACTGGCGCAGGCGGTGCGTTCGGCTCAAAACAAAGCTTTAGGCGGAGAAGTAGTAAACTGCACTAACCCGCCTTGCAAGTACGGGGTTTATATTCAGGACGAATCTTCGACAGTTTTGATTTTCGGAGACGGAACAAACGGATTCACAAGCAACAACAGTTATGATGTAGGCGAAGAAATAATAGAAACTTACAGCATGGTCGAAGGAATTTTGATTACCAGAATTAATCCAGGCGGCGGTCCGAAAATGCAGATACTTTTTCAACCTCCAGATCCGGTAATAAGTTTTAATCCTTGCGGAGGATGCGCTTCAATAAATTTTGAGATTAATAATAATCCTAGTAGAACAGTCATAGTAAGAAGTGGCGGAAGCGTGGATATACAGTAATCACGCAACATGTAGCATGTAACAGACAACAGGCTAACATGTAACATGTAACATGTAACATGAACAAAGGTTTTACTTTACTAGAAATAATAATAGCAATATCAATATTGTCCATAGGCATTGCGGGATCCATTGGTCTTGTAAATAGGACCATTTTTTTGGGTTTTGCTGTTAATAAGCAACTTATTGCCGCGTATCTTGCGCAAGAAGGCATGGAGATTATACATAACATACGCCATACTAACTGGATTGAAGATGGCGTGCCGGCATTGAGTCCGGTTGCCTGGGACGCCGGAATAACAGACGGCGATTCTTGCGTGAATT
>CAYVZN010000025.1:4611-10559 GCA_964456125.1 uncultured Candidatus Saccharibacteria bacterium | reverse complement strand
TGATGTTCCTATTCCTATACGCTCTGTTCCCGCGTTAACAAAGAACATATATTCCATTGTGTCGGACTCAATTCTGAAGTTTCCATTTGCTAATCCTTGTTCATTAAATACAGCTTGTCCTGCTGGGCCTGCAGAACCTCCAAGAAAGATGTCCGCGGTTTGTGTTGTTGAGCCGCCTATTACTACATCTTCTGCTCCGGAATCATCACTAGGATAAAGGAATACTCCGCCATCGGTCCATTGGGATCCAACTACCGATAAGTCACCCCAGCGCAGCACCCCAGTTGAACCTGTTGTTAGAACCTGGCCATCAGAGCCGCCGCTTCCGGGCCAACCGTAAGATATGCCGTTAAACACGGTTGTCGCGTTAGAGAAAGTGGCAATACCCGAGACTTGAAGGGCCGTGGTTGGGTTTGTCGTGCCGATGCCTACATAACCCGAAGCAGAACCCAAAGTTATTCCCGATGAAGTCGCGCTGAAGGCAAGACCGGGCGTGAGACGGAAATTATTAGTGCCGTCATCATCAACGCCGAGGAACCATCTATTCGTGAGAGTAGTTCCAGTTCTAAAATTTATATAAGGATTAAGCGTGGTACTTGCCGTAGCATTGGAAACGGTTAATATAGACGCTCTTGACGTGTCATCAGCATTTGAAAGTTCTAACTTACTTGTCGGAACGCTGGTGCCTATGCCTACTATGTCAGTGCCCGTTGTTAGGCGAATCGTCGTACCACCATCAGTCCACCCCGCGGCCGAAGGTTGCGATATCCAGGAAAGAACCCCTGATCCGTCCGTGGAAAGCAACTGGCCGCTCGCTCCATCGCTAGATGGAAAGGTGTACTTAACTCCGCCCAGAGATATGGTAGATCCAAAAGTAGCAGCTCCGGAAACTGTAAGCGTGCCTGTGATATTTACAGCTCCGCCATCCGCGACAGAAAATACAACGGTGTCGTTGTCCTGAAACTGCACGATGTCGTTTACACTTCGCTGATTAACTATAAGGCCGATTCTTCCGGTGCTCGTGTGCAACCCAAGAGTCTCCGCGAGTATTTGGCTCGGCAAAGAAATATTGTTGTTTATTATATTATTAACTATGTAATTTTCTATATTATCTATCCTGTCATCCGTGGCTCTTTGGCCGGACTGGGAAAGCCGCCGATCTAAATCCCTAATGTCTCTTTTAAGCTGTTCTATGTCACCTTCTATGGCAAGAATGTTTGAAGATTCTATGCTCTCTACTTCGCTAATTAACCCTTTAGTAGTTTCTTTTATTGGAATAATCCTCACAATCCCGCGTTCCCTCGAGGGTACCTCGCGGACGATTAACTCCTGTTCTCCAAAGCCTCCAACTCTCAGTTTTAGATCCCTTATATCGCTAAGGATTTTATGCGCCTCTTCTATGGTCAAGACATATTCCCTGAAGGGAGAATGACCCGGAACAACGCTCTCAACTAATCTTGTGTATTGCCTGCCGAGAAAATCACTTAGGCGATTATTTAGTTCTTCGTAACGCGCGGATAGACTATTAAAGGGACTCTTAATTACGTCTTGTATAGAACTTGATAGATTCCGAGCTGTGAGTATTTCTTGTACATTACGTGCTTTGACAAGAGCTGTGTCTTTAGCGCCATGGAAGGCTTGCCCGCCGAACAGGAGGGCCTGCTTAATTTGCTGGTTCGACAAGCTCACCACAAGGCCAAGCTTTCCATCGGCAACTAAAACACTTGAGAAAATAGCAACAAAAACGGCGAGCGCAACTGTTGCGGATCGCCAGTTTATATTTATATTTGGGAAGTGAAAACCTTGGGTAAGGCCTCTCAGAAAGGCAATACCCCGGCGTGTCGTCGCGAGGTATAGGCGACGAAGCAATTTTTGGACTGTCATTGCGAGGACTCCGATCGCAGTCGGAGGGCGAAGCAATCTTTTCAGATCGCTTCGCTTCGCTCGCAATGACGAAATCAATTGCGCAAATGATGAAACAAACCGCACAACCGGTTCGGCGTACCGAGTTAACTTAGATTCTATATTTTTTTGGACTTTATCCGCGCGCGCGCGCAAATCACTCTTTACTTTTTCAATCTTTTCAAAACGCACAATATCTTCGCGGAGAACTCTTTTATTTTTGTGCGAACCGTTTTGCGCGTTGATGTAATTTTCGAAATCGGATCGGTCAATAAGCCACGCGCGACCAACTCTCGCACCCTTAACTTTACCGGTGCGGATCAAACGAGCTAGATGATCGGAAGTGTATCCAGAAAGCAAAGACGCGTCTTTGAGCGTGATAGTATTTTTTTGTTCTTGCCCCGAACTTGTGTTTTGAGATATAAGATATTTTTCAAGATCAGATTTAGAGATAAGCCAATTTCGAGCGATGCGCGTGCCCTTTATTTTTCCCGTACGCACTAAGCGAGCGAGATGATCGCTCGTATACCCGGAAATGCGAGATGCGTCCCGCAAAGTAATTATTTGATTCGGTTCGTAATTATTTTTTTGTCCCCCCATGTCCCAAGCTAGAAGTTTTGCCTATGTGCCTGTATCGGCTCAACCGAGCGTAATGTCGGCGTTGTCGGTAATCCGACTCCATAGTATTTAATATATAATATATTATATACTACGCTGCCGCGTATAAAAAGCATGTCAACTGTGGATAAATTTACGCAGCCGCTAAAATGTCGGAATATGTCGCTAGATAAATTCACACGAATTCAAGAACGAATTTTTACGAATTATCTTATTTTTTCCTTGGATTACGAAATGCCGGAATGGTGTAATTGTCATTCCCGCGAAAGCAGGAATCCAGGGTCAAAGTCGTATTACACGCATAAATAAATCGGACTCTGGATCCCGCATCGGGCCTGTCCCTGACCGGGATCAGGGATGCGGGATGACAGTCCGTAAGACCAATTCGTAATTCCGGGATACGGAAAAAACTAGGCATGAGTTCATTTGTCAACTCAATCTAACAGAGTTTGCTTGCAAAATTGCAATTTTTTGTGACCAATTTTTTAAAGTACTTACTATACCTTACTAAACGTATTATTTAAAATGTATATGTGTTTTATAATGTTTAGTAAGGTTTGTTTGTTAAAAACTCACTTCGAAATAAAAGTGTCCACCCGTCCGTCATTACGAGGAGCGAGTCGCAGCGAGCGACGCAGCAATCTTTTTCGACTTATAGATTGCTTCGTCCTCCTCCGACTATAGTCGGAGGAGTCCTCGCAATGACAAAAAATAAAGATAGGTGTAGATATATAGATACTTTTATTCCAAAGCTCTAGCAGGCTAATCAATAAACGGCCCACTAACATTACTCTGAATTACGAAATGCGCGAAATACCGTGGTGTCATTCCTGCGAAAGCAGGAATCCAGGGTCAAAGTCGTATTACACGCATAAATAAATCGGACTCTGGATCCCGCATCGGGCCTGTCCCTGACCGGGATCAGGGATGCGGGATGACAGTCTGCGGGAACTATTTCGTAATTCAAGGTAGATGATATCTCATCATACTATACATAAAACCTACGAGTTCCGACGGAAATAGTCCATAGTCCATCAGCTCGCGCTTCGATCTAGATAATAAAGGAGATTTTTCTTAATACAAAATTGACATACCTCAAACTCCGCGCTTCTGCGCGAATACTTACTGTTGTATGGCTTAAACACTAGTTATGTCGCAATTACCATTATTACGACATAAGCCGACATTAAGTTTTTCGATAAGATAATTAGTATTCTGTGATTATAGCAACAAAAATTACACCATTTTTATTTGAAAATACATGTCGGTATATGTCGGATTAATGTTTTTTACTCGTAACTAACCCACCTCGCCTACCCTACCTCACCCCCCACCAGCCCCTCTCCTTATAAAGTAGAGGGGAGCTCACATCACACGTTTTCTGTGGGTCCCCCCTTTTAGTAAGGAGGTGGGGGTGTGAAAAAGAGGGGGCCTGTCTGCCTCTCGGCAGACAGGGGAGGAGAGTTAAAAAATATTGAAAGCTGCCTTCAAGTGGTCTCGTAATTTATCCCCCTATTTTACTATATATATGTAGATGTTATACTAGGGGATATGAAATCTCAAAAAAACATTAAAAAGCTTGCGGCTAAAGAATACTTCACCGTAAGTGAAGTCGCTTATATTTTGGGTGTTACGCCTCTAACCCTAAGAAATTGGGATAATGGAGGAAAGCTAAGGGCAAGAAGAAACCCTATAAACAATTATAGGGTTTATAAACGTTCTGATGTAGAATTTTTTCTACGACGTATGGAGGGAGGAATAAATAGCGGAGATATAGTTTAATGAGTATTTAGTATCTAGTATCTAGTATCTAGTATCTAGTATCTAGTATCTAGTATCTAGTATCGGACGCATATTTTTTGCACTCTTAATTAAACCACTAAGCAGTTTGTTAACTAAAATAGTTTGTTGAGCCATATCCTGGAATATTTTTTCGTCTAGATAGCGCAAATCTCTTGCGACAAGTAGCTGGTTCTGTATTTCAGTTAGAGAACCCAAGGCTATATAAAAAAACTGAACTTTTTCTTTCGCGCTATTGCGCGAAAATCCCTCAGCTATATTACTAGTTATAGAAATTACGGCTCGTCGCAATTGATCAATAAGATTAAACCTTTCATCAGTAGGAAATAACTTTGTTGCAGTATATATTATCAGGACAAGTTTATGACCTTCCTTCCACGCTTCTAAATCTGTGAAAGATTTTATTTTAGAGTTGGTAGTCATACCAAATACTTGATACTAAATACTAGATACTAGATAAGCGGATCAATTTATTTTTATGCTCTGTAAAATGCCTAGCATCGCAAACAGAGAAATTAAACTGCTCCCGCCATAGCTTACAAACGGCAAGGGTATTCCCGTAATCGGAAGCAGGCCAAGTGTCATCCCTATATTGATAGACATCTGCGACAGGACCATTATAGAAAATCCGGCTACTACTAGACGCGCGAAGTTATTAGACGAACTATGGGATATATCCATCATCTTCCTCGCAAAAAACGCAAAGCAAGAAAGAAGTATAAATACCCCTATGAGGCCCAGCTCTTCCGCGATTGAAGCAAAAATAAAATCTGTTTGCGCTTCAGGCAAAAATCCTAGCTGAGTCTGAGTGCCTTCCCCTATTCCTTTTCCTAGAATTCCTCCCGATCCTACCGCTATGGTAGATTGCAGAATGTTATATCCGGAACCCCGAGGATCTGCCTCGGGGTTTATAAATGAAATTAATCTGTCTTTTTGATAATCCTGAAAAACAAAATTCCATCCAACTGATAATAGTACTGCCCCGGCAATAATCAATATTGCCAGATGCTTTATTTTAATACCGGCAATAATCATTACTCCAATCCAGATGCTTGTTAGTATAAGAACTGATCCGACTTCTGATTGAATAAAAACTAGAGATGCCGGCAAAAGCACATATAAACCCGATGTTATAATGTGCCTAAATCTATACATCTCGATATGGCGCATGGAAAAATACTTCGCGAGTAAAAGCACTATCGAAATTTTAACAAACTCTACCGGTTCAATAGTTATCCCGCCTATACGATACCAGCTTTCAGCTCCACGAATGTTTACTCCCAATACCAAAAGGCCCAGAAGTAATATTAAAGAAAATCCATAAAGGGCAAGGATTGGAGACCGGTAATTTTTCAAAATACGATAGTCGAAAAAACTTATTGCCACCATTAAAAAAAAACCCATGACTAGCCATAGGACTTGTTTTTTAAAAAGGAACCCTGCCTCGCCGCTAGCCTCGCCGGAGGTTAAGCCCGCTCCTCCGCTTGCATATAACGATATCAGACCAAACGAAACCAATGATATCGCGGATGTCGCAAGCACCCAGTCCAATTTTTTTAAATGAAGTAACATAAGTTGTAAGTGAGTAAGTTGTAAGTAAATAAGTTGTAAGTAAATAAGTTGTAAGT
>CAYVZN010000025.1:0-4511 GCA_964456125.1 uncultured Candidatus Saccharibacteria bacterium | reverse complement strand
TAAGTTGTAAGTAAATAAGTTGTAAGTAAATAAGTTGTAAGTTAGGAGTAATAATTTCGCAAGAAGCAACTTACTCACTTACAACTTACTCACTTACAACTTACTCACTTACAACTTACTCACTTACAACTTACTACTCATCGCCCGTAATCTCGTATAAAATTAGAGTTCTCAAAAAAATTGCTTTCTGCCCTGGCATCTACTTCAACATATTGCAATATATACGGCCAATCTATTTTAAAAAATCTGCTCGTGCCGCGAATAAGATCCTGCATGTTCGTCTTGCCCGCGGCAACTGCCTCGCCTTGCGCATTTTTAAGGATAGCGCTTACTTCAACGTCTTTCAAGTTATATGGCGAATTATTATCAACAATTCCGGTTACGCTTACAGAATTCAACGCTTGGTTTCTCTGGAACGCGACATCTCTCAAACTAAGCCCCAGGGGGCTGAAGGGAGACAACTTTTGCCAGATTACTCCGCCCATCTTAAAATCTATAGCCTTTGGAGTACCCGCGAATTTTACCGCCGGCTCGACTATATAACGAGTCTGGCCAGGAAGAATAAAGCTGCTTCCACCGATTCTAGCTAATTCTTGGTTAAATTCGTCAAGATATATAAATTCGTATGAAACCCTCGGCGCGCCGAATTCTGAATTTGGATTTCTAATATATGCTACGGCGTCGTATGAATCGCGTTCTTTCACTTCGAAAAATTCAGTAAATACAGTTTCTATATTTTCTAATTTTGGCTCGTCGGGTCTTTCCGGTATTTCAATAACTTGAAGCTCGGGTTCTTTTATAAAAATTGAGGTCGCTATAAAAGTTGCTCCTGTTATCATAATAAGCGTAATAAAGCCTATTATAATTTGCTTCTGGACGCGATGTGTCATAAGCGCATTATAGCAATGCGGGAGTTTAATGCAAATATGGGGACTACCTACTCTCGCCCTTGCGGACTACCATCGGCCTTGGGGCATTTCACTTCTGTGCCCGCCCCGCACCAAAATTCGGACCAATCTACGGGAGCTACCTACTTTCCCCATAAAATGAGTATCATCGGCCTTAGCGCATTTCACTTCCGTGTTCGGAATGGGAACGGGTGGGACAACGCTAGTATAACTCCCATAGATTAGTTCGAATTATGCAAATTTTGGTACGGGGTGAGAGAATGGGAACAGGTGGGACACCTCCGGAATTATCCCTTTATAATTGCTTCAAAATTTTAAATACCCCCCTTCGCCAAGGCTACGGCGGGGTTCTCTTTTTTCTAACCAAATCAAAGATTTGAAGAAAAAAGGAAGAGTTTTATAACTCCGCAGGAAGAAACAAAATAAAATTATGAGAAATTAGTACTCATGGGCTTAACGCCTTGCGGCGCTTACACCTTGAGCCTATCGAGCTCGTCATCTTCAAGCTCTCTAAGAATCCTAATCTTAGGGTGGGCTTCGTGCTTAGATGCTTTCAGCGCTTATCCCTTCCGAACTTAGCTACCCAGCAATGCTCTTGGCAGAACAACTGGTACACCAGAGGTTCGTTCTTTCCGGTCCTCTCGTCAATTTTACCTTATATTTCTATAAGATTAGACTATATCTTCATCCGCCCCGCAACTGCGAGGTTAGGATGTCAGCATGTTATGAGAAGTTATACGTTCTCATCCCCCCCGATTTGAATCGGGGGAAGTCGTTACGGGAACAAATTAAAATTCCATGATACTCTTTAGATCCTCTTTCAACTTTTCAATCTTTTTTTGTCCTGACTGATACGTTTGACTTCTTGCCGCAACAAGAGCATTTGATACTCTGGTCTTATCCCGTCTTTTGAGTTCGCTGATTTTCTTTCTATTTAAAATATCAAGAGCTCTAAAAATATACTTAACCTGATTTTTCTTAAACTTTAAGTACGGAAAGAAATTTCTAAGAATTCTTTGCACTTGCTCGTACCCGTTAATTCTTAACTCAGTCATTCCATCATTTCTTCTTGAAATATATCCAACACCAAGTACTTTTTTCATCCAAAAAAGAGGTTTTTCGTGTCTAGTATCCTGATACATACAAATGGTAAACATAATCCTCTTACCCCTTGCTGTATCTTTTCTTTTTTTGACCTGAAACATAATACTACCGTCTCCGTCTAGGAAACCGGCGATATATGCCAAGTCTACATTTTTAATTTGTCTTCCCACGGTATTGTCTTTTAATTTATACGGTCCTCAAGTAAATTATATCAGAACTTGCGGACCGATGCAAGTTGACCGAGCTCAGCTCGGTTGATAATTCCACGCCATATAAATCAAATAAGATTTCACCGTTATTAGCCGAATTGTCAATGCAGATTACTCTGCAAAGTAGCAAATCTTTACTAGGAAAGACTCCCTTCAAGATTCAACGCCTGTGGCAGATAAAGACCAACCTGTCTCACGCATAATATCACTTGTTACCAAATGTATGGACTATACCATCACTCCGACTGTAGTCGGAGTGCCAACGTATTATGAAAGGTTATAAAACTTTCATAGAAAGAGTCTCTAGGGCTCCCCTACTCTTTTATCAGTAGAGTTAGGTTGCCTCGGTGTTACCCATAAAATGCAGGTTGATCTAGCTTAGCTAGTTCATAATTTTATGGACTTCACCGATATGAGTTGGTTTTTTCAATCACGATTACTCGTGAAGGCCGCCGTGTGTACTCGATTATCATGGGTTCTTTGTTGACGGTTTGACATATATTCACAAAATGTGATTACTTGCTATTCCTAGCAATACAGACTATACCTTTCCCGACTTTCCGAAGGGTCGGGACTGACGTTTGTAGTAGTTTAAAACCTACCACCCCTCCGATTCGAATCGGAGAAGTCGTTACGGGGACTAAAAATCTTATAGCTCATTGACGGAATAATGTGCGACTGCACGATATTCATAAATTTAGAACATTCGTGACGGCCGATGGCAATCTTTGATTTTGTTCTATCTTTTACGATCGTGGTCGCGATTCCAAATTTTTTGCTGAATAACTCTTGTATCATCAATTGCTCTTCTATCGAAAAACAATGAGTATTAAAAGTTATATTACTGCGGTTGTTAGACCCATCGTCCATATACCAAACTGCTAAGCCAAGCGAATTTAATATCCCTATCAAATCCCTCGGAACAATTTTGGTGCGATTTCGATAAAACAACTTATGCAACAGCCCCAGAGTCTCATTGCTCTGAGTATGGAAGTACCAAGAGTAGTGATCCTTATTCCGTTTTTTATCATGCCCGACTTTTGTAAATCTGGGGCCTGTAAGGACAAGGTTTTTCAAATTCTTGTACTTCCAAAATACATAATCTTTTTGTTTGTCAGATTGGTGTATTCTTAACCGCGCAGTGTATTCAGCTCTTATGTTCTTGGAACGACACTCTAACCGAGCATCGCCCATCAATGAACCAATGATCAATTGAAATTGATCATTCGGAAATAATGATTGTAGTCTTCCCACGATATTATCCATTACTTATATTATACTACAACATAAGCATTGGGACTCTACCGTTATGAGTCAATTTATGCTGGGCTCATTTACACTTACCCAGCTCGCGTTCCGCTTTAATGTCCGAACAGGACAACCCTTGGGACCTTTTCCAGCCCCAGGATGCGAAGCATATTACTCTTCAATTACTTGAAGTACAGACTATATCATCTCCCTGCTACGTGTAGCATAGGGAGTCAGCATATTATAGTGGTTTCAACCTCGATTATCGAGTACCCACTATATAGACTTCTTGAGTCCCAGTCGTTACGGGGTCAAAGCGATCTTATATTCCAAATCCGGAATCACATAAGATCGAATAATCTTACAAAATTTTAGGGCATTGTCTTTTGGAATATATATGTTCCAAACTTTGCCCTTTTTATGAAGCGCACTTGCTATTCCAAAATTATCCTTTAAGCACTTTTGTAATAGCGAGTTCTCTTTCACGCTAAAGCAATCCGTGCTTATTCTTAATGCGTTGCAATCATTTCTTTTATAGCCATCGTCCATAAACCAAACAGCTAAAGAAATTGGCGAAACAAGCAACGACCCTATATCTTTAGGAACAATCTTCCTTTTGTCTCTATAGAACTTTTCGCGATACTCATTGAGTTGCGGAATAGAAAACGAAGAAATGTGCCAGCGTTGGTACAGTTTTCCTCTGCTTTTGCTTCCCGTCAATCTCGGAACAGATGTTGCAATGCTTGCAAACTTCTCGTATTTCCACCGCAAGTATTGTTCTTGCCTTAGGCCATGCTCAATCCTTAATCGAGTATTTCTTCCATTCTGTTCTAAGCAAGTATCCCCAAGCAATCCGCCAATCAAAATTTGCTGTTGAAGTTTTGTAAGATTTTTTTGACTTCCCACGGTATTGCCCATTATATCTGGATTATAACATATAATGGATTTCACCGTTATTAGCTGCTTTTTGCAATCCGATTACTCGGAAAGCGGCCATTCTAAATAGCCGACATCGAGGTGTCGAACCGGGCCGTAGATATGG
>CAYVZN010000024.1:7897-10862 GCA_964456125.1 uncultured Candidatus Saccharibacteria bacterium | reverse complement strand
GGAAAAATAATAAATGAGAGAATACGCGGATCAAAAATGGTCGTTTTTGATAATGAGGGGCATGATATAAATATTAAAAAACCAGGCGAGGTGGCACAAAAAATTATTGAGTTTTTAAATAGGCAATGAAAATAATTTTACTTATAATTTTTATTTTGTGGCTTTTAAAAATCTCCAAAGATATACTTTTTTGGACATATCTTTGGCAGCTCAAAGAATATCGCCTTGATAGAATGCGGGCGCATTTTGAATTGCCAAGCGCGAAGAGTATTTTTTTCAATAAATTTTACGCCGGGAAAATCATTCTGCTTTTAGGATCGGGGCTTTTGTTTATCGACGTATGGAAATTTTTTTTCCAAATCATAGCCGGCGCTCTTTACGCCTTACTTGGCCTAAAAAGTATTTATGAAATATATCGTAAAAAAATCAGGGAGCCGGTTTTTACAAAAAAAGCGATATTAACTTTGGGGCTTACTTTAATTCCAGTCGTTTTTATTAGTTTTTTTGCTTATTACAAAACTTCTTCGGCCAGTTTTCTTTTTAATATTCTTTTACTTGATATGTTAATTCCAGTAATAGTCGCGGGGATAATTGGCGTTATGAAATTTCCGAGCGAATTTTTTAAAAATCGCACAATTATAAAAGCAAAAGCAAAACGTGAAAGCATGAAAGACATTCTTGTAATAGGTGTTACCGGAAGTTATGGGAAAACGAGCATGAAAGAGTATCTCGCGCATATACTGGAGGGGAAACTAAGGGTTATAAAAACAAAAGAAAATCAGAACACGGAAATAGGCGTGGCAAAGTTTGTGTTGGGCGAAGTAACTATGGATTACGATGTATTTATAGTAGAAATGGGAGCATATAAGGAGGGGGAGGTAAAAAATATATGCGACATCGTGAAACCGCAAATAGGAATTCTAACGGGAATAAATGAGCAGCACATATCTCTTTTTGGATCTATCGAGAACATCATAAAGGCAAAATATGAACTTATCGAATCGTTGCCTCAAAATGGCCTTGCCATATTTAACGGAGAAAATGACTATACACGCGCTCTCTACGAGAAGACAGATATTCCCAAGCGTAGATACGCGTTGCGAAGTTTTAGTGTGAACGCGAGTCCCGATATATCATGCGAGAAAATAGATTTTAAATCCGATGAGATGAAATTCTATGTGAAGCTTCAGGGGAAAAAGGAACTTTTCGAAACTAAATTATTAGGAAGGCACAACGCGCTTAATATACTTGGAGCAACTCTTGTCGCGAGCGATTTAGGGATGAGTTTGGAGGAAATTAAGGAGCGAGTAAAGACATTAAAAGCGCCGCCGCATACGATGGATTTAAAACCGGGCATTAACGGATCTAGTATTATTGATGATAGCTATTCAGCGAATCCGCGAGGGGTCATGGCCGCGCTCGATGTGCTAGAGAGCTTAAAATCAAACAAGAAGATATTAGTTATGCATCCATTGATTGAGTTGGGACCGGCCGCACGCAATATTCATCGAAGAATTGCCGTAAAGATAAACAAAGTATGTGATGTCTGCATTCTTACCTCGTCGGACTTCTCGCGGGAAATCAAAAAAAACGCCCCCAATACGGATGTTTTTATTATTAAAGATCCTAAAATTACAATAGCGAAGCTCAAGAAAAATATAAAGGCAGGGGATACAGTTCTACTGGAAAATAGGATCGCGGAAGAAATAAAAAACGCATTATTTGCATGATAAATATAAAGCCGATTTCTATCTCGCTATCGCCGAATATGCAAGGGGATGATATTTTTCTCGCGCTAAAACTTTTAGCGCGAATGATCACCCCCCCTCACCCCCCCTTCGTAAGGGGGGGGATTGCCCTGGAAGATGTTTTTAGAGAATACCTGAATACGAAATATGCTTTTAGCTTTAATTCGGGTAGATCTGCGCTTTATGTCATATTAAAGGCACTTGAACTAAAGTCTGGCGATGAAGTATTGCTTCAGGCATTTACGTGTAATGCCGTGCCAAATCCGGTAATTTGGGCTGGCGGGAAGCCCGTATATGTTGATATAGATGATACGCTTAACATTGATCCCGTTGATTTAGAAAAAAAAATTACCCTTCGGCAAGCTCAGGGCAAGCTCCTGCGTGCCGTTATTATACAAAATACTTTCGGAGTTCCCGCGCAAATAGACAAAATCTTGGAAATTGCACGTAGGCATAATTTAATGGTTATAGAAGATTGCGCGCACGCGCTTGGAGCCAAATTTAACAATAGATTACTTGGTGCTTTTGGGGACATCGCATTTTTTAGTTTTGGCCGCGATAAAGTAATATCTTCAGTCTGGGGCGGAATGATAACGACAAATAACAAAAATCTCGCGGATAAAATAAGCTCTATATACAAAGACTTGCCATATCCATCAAAATTTTGGACATTTAAGCAATTATTGCACCCGGTATTATTTTCTATAATAATTCCGAGTTACTATATATTTGGTAAATATTTTTTGGCTTTTTTAAGAGTGGCCCGAGGCATAGGCCTCGCGGTAAGCCGCGAGGAGAGAATGGGGGAGATGCCCGATATGTTTCCGGCAAGATTGCCAGAAGCGTTTGCGACTCTGGCGTTGCATCAATTCGGGAAACTGGAAAAATATAACGCGCATAGGAAGAAGATTGCTGAGCTATATCTAGAAGAACTATCGGGGTCTGACCCCGATAGTTGGGGGGGTCTGACCCCGATAGTTCTGCCAATGGAAAAAGAGGGCGCCATCTACCTTCGTTTTAACATCCGTCATCCCAACGCCAGAGAAATCATAAAAAAGGCAAAGCAAAATCATGTCTTGCTAGGAGATTGGTATAAGAATGTAATAGACCCGGTTGGCACTGATTTTGAAAAAATGGGATATACGCCTGGCAGCTGTCCAAAGGCGGAGATAGCCGCAAATGAGTCTATAAACCTACCAACCCATATAAACATTTCG
>CAYVZN010000024.1:0-7797 GCA_964456125.1 uncultured Candidatus Saccharibacteria bacterium | reverse complement strand
TATGTATATTTGTCAAGAGATAAAAGAAAAAAACACCTGGGACAGTTTTGTAACTTCCCAGCTATCTCATACTTTTTTGCACTCATGGAACTGGGGAGAATTTAACGAGCAAATGGGGGATAAGATATGGCGGCTTGGTATATTTGAGAACAGTAAAATAATTGCTGCTGCACTTGTTATAAAAGTGCACGCAAGACGCGGAAGCTTTCTTTTCATACCTCATGGGCCAGTGGTCGCCGGAGGCGAGCAAATTTTCAATTTTCAATTTTCAATTTTCAAACAGCTGGTTGAAATACTAAAAAAAATTGCGCATCAGGAAAAAGTTAGTTTTATACGTATAAGCCCCCTGATGGGAGATACAGAAGAAAACAGCGCTATGTTTGGAAAATTGGGTTTTAGACCCGCGCCTATACACATGCACGCGGAAACTACGTGGAGTTTAGACTTAAATCCCAGCGAGGAAAAGATTTTAGCCGACATGCGTAAAACTACGCGAAATTTAATAAGGCGAGCTATAAAAGAGGGTGTAGAGATAAAAATAGGCGCGAGCGAGCGAGATGCAGAGATATTTAATAGCTTGTATCGGGAAACCGTATCAAAACATAGCTTTACCCCATTTAGCCTGATATATTTAAAGAATGAAGTTAAGATATTAGGTTCTCCCCCTTACCAGGGGGGAGTTAGAGGGGGTAGTCTTGTATTCACAGCTTACTACAATAATGAGCCGTTGGCATCCGCGATAGTAGTTTTTTACGGAAATAGCGCGTTTTATCATCACGGAGCAAGCTCGACGACTAAATATCCTAAGATCCCCGCGGCTTATTTACTGAAATGGGAGGCAATCCGCGAGGCAAAGCGGCGCGGGCATAAATTTTATAATTTCTGGGGTATAGTGCCCCTAAAAGCTAAAAGCTCAAAGCTAAAAGCTGGTGATCATCCTTGGGCTGGGCTTACACTTTTCAAAACTGGATTTGGCGGATTTGAAACTGATTATCTGCACGCGCAGGATTTAATACTATCATGGAGATACTGGCTTAGTTGGGTAATAGAAGCACTTAGAAAAAAACGAAGAAATTTATGAAGAACTAGGCAAGGTTACGATAAATGTACTCCCTTTTCCGGGTCCTTCGCTTTCCGCCCAAATGTGACCATGATGATCGTCTACTATTTTTTTGGCGATATAGAGGCCGATACCCGAACCCGACGCGCTTACATGCGACCCTCCTTTCCCGCGGACAAATTGCTCAAAGAGTTTTTTCTGCTCATCTGGAGAAATACCGATGCCGGTATCCTTTATGCTGATGCGGATATAGCCGGGTCTCGAATCTTCGACAATTTTTATTTCGATGTGTCCTTTCAGGGTGTATTTAATGGCATTATCCAAAAGGTTCAGAAATGTTTGCCGGAGTTTTTCTTCGTCGGCAGATACCGTAAAACGCTCGGGGTTTGCGGGGATTTTCCACAGAATGCGTAAATTTTTGATCTCCGCGGATATATTGAGTTCCCTTACCGCGCTCTCCAGTAAATTAGGTAAAGAAATTTTCGAAAACGTATACTCGAATTTTCCGCTTTCTATACGAGAGAGATCAAGTAGGTCATTTACGATGCGCACAAGGCGTTCGTTACTTGCATATACTTTGTTCAGCGCCACGCGCACATTCTCGGAAAGATCGCCATAACTTCCTTCCAGAATCATAGATATATAGCCCTTGGTCGCGGTAAGCGGTGTGCGTAATTGATGCGAGGCAACGGAAACAAATTCGGATTTCATCCGGTCAAGCTCGCGGAGACGGGAGTTCGCGACGGTGAGCTCTTTTGTCCTCTCTTTAACCTGCTCTTCGAGCCCCTGGCTATATTCGTATAATTCTTGTCTGGATTTTTTCAAAGCGCGGCTCATCTGTCTAAAAGATGACGCGAGCTCGCCGATTTCATTTGTGCTTTGGACTTTTATACTGTAATCCAAATTACCTTTACCTATTTCCCGCACACCTTCTGTCAATTTTTGTACCGGCTTAACCACCTGATTTGCGATAAAAATACCGATAATGAGCGCGACGAAGACGATAAACAAACTGGCTGGAAAGATCAGCTTCACAATCGTGCCGCGAATTGAGTCTGATATATCCGAGCGAAGCGTGCCCACCACTTTCAAAATAACATCCTCGTCGGCAACAACACCCATGCTAAACCCGGTTTGCTTAAGCGGCGCGTACGCTATGAACAAATTTTTCCCCTCCTCATTGGAAAAGACGCTAAATCCGGTTGAGCCGCTTCTCATATCTTTTAAGGCAGAAAGGAAATTTTTTGACGAAGCATGGTCGAAAAGATTTATCCGACCTTCTCCTGAAGCTCGCGACCTGCCCAAGATATCGTCATAAGCTCGATCAGGGAAAGCAACCGTATTTCCTTCTTTATCTATCAAAAAAGCATACGACCCCTCTATGGGACTATACGCGGTAATGCTTTCGATAATGCTTTTCAGCAAGACGTCGGCGGCGGCAATCCCGGCAAACCCGTTTTCCGTATACACCGGCGCGGTCGCGGTAATCATAAGCCCTCGGCCGGCCACATCATCGTATAGGGGAGACCAGACAACTTTTTTTTCAGGATTATTCTCCGGAGTTGCCGGCAGATAATAAATATCTGACCTCGGATCATAGTCGGGAGGGCCAAGCTCTCCCAGTACGATATTCGGGAAATAACGAGTCACGCCTTTTGTATCAATCGTATATATTGCGACCGTGTTTTTATCGTTATCCAGAATACTTGGAACGACAAAATCGAGAGCGGCGGTAAGCTCTATATTATTTTTTTCTTCGTTGTCCAGAGTGACAAACGACGGAATATGGAATGTTGATACGTCCGATATGTCGTTTACATAAAGGCCATCTTTGCGAATAACGCGGGTGTTAAAATCCCAATAGCCGTTTCCGGAAAAAACCGACGGATTCCTGTATACTTCTGCCGTATAAAACGCAATTTTCTTTGTTTCGTTTCTCACTTGCTCAAACAAAAGGTCTTGTTGCTGCGCGGCGGTACTTGCGACCTGAACGAGAAAATTTTCCCCCTGAATCCTCAATACGGCGCTCGTCGCGTCTGCCGCGTCATCGCCAGCAGTTTTTGTGGAAAAAACACCGATAGCGGTTGTTAGGATTATAATTACAAACGTCAATCCGAGCGTATAAATCAGTAATTCGTTTTTAAAGCTATGAAAAGACATAAGGCTTTGTGTATATTTAGTATAACAGTTTATTTATTGAACAACAAATGTTATAATCGCAAGCGAGGAGAAAGAAGTTTATTCTATGAATATTCAAAAAAAAGAGTCCCTTTTTTGGGATAAGAAAAAGGAGACCGTTTTAGTTACGGAGCTCAAATCCCTACAACTCGCGAAATTGCGGGAATCTGTTCGGTTCGCCGCGGAGTATTCAGGCCTATATAAACAAAGGAAAAAACTCTTACTGCGTGACGCGGACTTTAATTCTCTGGATGAATTTTCAAAAAATATTCCTTTTACCACAAAAGAAGACCTCCTTCAAAGTGAACTCTATGAAAATCTTTGCGTTCCGAAAAAAGAACTTGTAGGGGTACATTCTTCGTCAGGAACCAGCGCCAAGCCCGTGTACTCTTTTTTCACGAAAAAGGATATTCAAGAGAGTAACGAATATCTTGCAAGGACATGGTATATGCAGGGCGTCAGAGAAGAATCCACATTCGCGATGCTGGCTTCTTATGGAATGTTTTCTGCGGGACTGCTCAACCACTATGCTATCCAAAAAATTGGAGCTTTCATCATTCCAGTCGGAGGATCTTCCGCGCTGAAATCTCTTGGCATATTAAGGGAATTTTCAGCCGATTCCTGCGCCGCCGTCGCAAGCTATTATCCATATCTCATCACAATAGCTAAGGAAAACAACATTCTTCCGAGTGATCTTAAATTACGGTACATCATCGCGGGCGGCGAGCCGTTTTCGGAAAACCAGCGGCGCTATGTGGAAAAAGAATTTAACGCGACTATGTATGACCAATACGGGTTGTGTGAAATAAACACCGGTATTGCCGGAGAGTGCGCGGAAAAAAACGGACTTCACATTCTTGCGGACTACGTTTATCCGGAGATCGTTGATCCGGCAAACGGAGAAGTATTGGGAGAAGACCAGGAAGGCGAACTCGTATTAACCACATTCCACAAGGAAGCTTCGCCGCTTCTGCGGTACCGAACAGGAGACATTACCAGTATCTCCTATAAACCCTGCCCGTGCGGGCGAACTATGCCGAGAATATCCAACATCAAGCGCAGGATAACCGACACACTTTTTTACAAGGGCATAAAAATAGAAAAACCATACGTTGCCAAACTTATGGAAGATCTGCAAGGCGATCTTAATCCATATATCTGGCAGATGGAACTGAACTCTGATGCGGGAAGAGCCGAGGCCGTGATGAAAATCGCCTTAAAGCAAGATAAGGTAGGGGATGCGCTTGACCGCATAACGGCATCTCTTCGAAAAAATCTTAACTTCAACGTAAAAGTAAGGACATTTACGTCGGACGAGCTTGCATGTTTGGGAAATTCAAAACTGAAAAATTTCATTGATAATAGAAATAAAATAATTTATCATTAAAATTATTAAAATTCATTTATGGCTGAGGCGGTTCTCACAACTTTATTAGCGGGGCGCGCGGTGCGTGGCGGCGCGCGAAGAAAAATTGTCTATCCGTATTCCGGACCATCATCTCGTTTTTTAGAATATGCCCGCAACGTTTCCATAAGCCCATTTAATCGCGTAAACGATCTAGTGGCATTCCGGTCTCTGTTGCTCGCCGCGGCTTCCGCGATCCGCTCGCGCCTTGATGCGGAGAAAAACATGATCCTTACGACTGTTGCGCAAGAAACGGGAAGTCCCATTTACTATCACCTTGAAGATCTTGAATCTTCTTACATGTTTCTGGAGAAGCTCTCTTCCTTGGAGAAACTTCTCCCAAAGAAATATATTTGTGAACCTAAAGGAAACGTGCTCCTGATTCTTTCGGCAAATGAGCCGGTGATTGTCACAACCATACTTGTATTCTCTTCACTTTTTGTCGGCAATACGGTGTTTGTGAAGCCCTCCGCGAAAACGCCCTCATACGGCTATTTCCTTATAAAGGAACTGGCAAAAGTTCCGGCCCCGAAACAAAGAGCGCACTACCTGCTCATCGACAAAAAAGAAACGGGACGCCTTATTAGGTCAAAATCTTTTGATTTTGTGCTCTCTTTCGGATCCAGAGAGACAAGCAAAAAGTTGGGAATCATCTGCGCAGATTCTGAAGTTGAATTTCTTCAGGAAAGCGAGGGCAACGATTGGGCTTATGTTGATAAAAAGTGCGAGCCTCTGGAAGAAGTAAGTAAAATTATCGTGGAATCTTTCACTCGTCATAATGGGCAAATGTGCAATTCAGTGCGAGGCGTTATGGCGCATTCATCAATTTACGACGAGTTTGTGGAACTATTGAAAAATCGAATTTCTGCTTTATCTATCGCGTCCCCGCGCCTTCTGGGCTCGCGAATTGGAGCGCTGATCTTGGGAACATCAGCCAGGGCAAACGCGCTCGCGAGCGAAGCCGCCGCCGAAGCCGGAAACGTATGGAATTTTTCAATAAAAAATAATGTGGTCGTTCCCGCGCTAATCCTAAACCCGGATGACAACTCTTCTATAATATCGGAGAGCATTTTCGCGCCGATACTATGGGTAAAAAAAGTGGAAAACCATTTGGAGGCATTGTCTTTTTATAATAAAAAAAATAGGCATGGCCTCAGCTTTTCCGTGTTCTCGCAAGATCAAGGGGTAGTAAACGATCTTACAAGCCGCATCCAAGTAGGAAGAATAAATATAAACAAACACCCTATTAAACCCGGACTTTTCGATCCATTGGGCGGAGTGCGGTTAAGCGGCCGCGGTGGCCCAAGCTATTGGGTTGAAAAACTTTCAAATAGAAAATATGTAAACCTATAAGATACTGACTTGACCCTTAAATGAAAAAATAAAATAACGTGATATACAAATACTTCCGATCGTTTAAAATTTTGTATATGTTCTAGTTTATGATATTCACGATACTACTTTTCATAACAATACTTGGGATACTTATCCTTGTTCACGAATCCGGACATTTTTTTGCCGCAAAAAAATCGGGCGCTAAGGTCGAGGAGTTTGGAATTGGATTTCCGCCTCGAGTTTTTAGCATCAAAAGGGGAGAAACGGTTTATTCTCTGAATTTATTCCCTATTGGCGGTTTCGTAAAAATTTTCGGCGAGGACGGAGAATCTAAATCGGATCCGGGAAGCTTCGCGTCAAAGAGCGTTAAAACGCGCGCGCTGATTATCTTTGCGGGTGTATTTATGAATCTTATTTTGGCTATAGTTCTACTTTCATTCGGCCATTTTGTGGGTTTGCCGCAAGTAATTGATGGGCAAAATGCTGCCGCAAGCGTTAAGAATATTAAAGTACGCATCGTAGATGTTGCCACAAATTCTCCGGCCGAAGAGGCGGGAGTTGCAATCGGCGATGTTATAGTTGGCATACAGAATATAGAGGATATTCAAAATTTTATAGATCAGAATCTGGGAAATCAAATAACCCTAACCTTGATGCGCGGGAATGAAACTTTGAGTAAAAAAATCACGCCCCGCTTAAACCCCCCCGAAGGCGAAGGCGCTATAGGCATTGCGATGCTCAAAACCGGTCAAGTTTCATATCCTTTTTATATCGCGCCCCTTAAAGGCATTGAAAGCACGTTTGTTATAGCATGGGGCACGATAACGTCTTTTGGACAAATTTTATCTCAGTGGGTAAGGACAGGTGATTTAAGCGAAGGGCTTGCCGGCCCCATCGGAATTGCCGTAATTACCGGGCAGGTTCAGAAAATGGGCTTTATTTTCCTTATTCAATTTATGGCATTAATTTCCGTAAATCTTGCAATTATTAATATTTTACCGTTCCCTGCGCTAGACGGGGGACGTCTAGCGTTCCTGGGCATTGAAAAAATAAAAGGGTCGCCTGTAAATCAAAAATACGAAAAAATAACGCACACCATCGGGTTTGCCCTGCTCATATTGCTGATGATTTTAATTACGTTTAAAGATATAGAAAAATTTTTTTGATATCCTTTAAATAATTTCATTAATCCATTTTATTTATTTCATTTGCCACGATCGTGAGGAAATGAAATATTTTAAAATTGACAAAAAAAATAGTTCGTAATCTCTACGGTTTCATAATCTCTGCGGTTTTGATGTTAAATCTTAAATTTTGCTAGTACATATAAACCCCCCGCGACTCTAGTCGGGGGGGGGTATTATATATTGGATTCAAATGTGCATTTTCCAAACTCACGTTGAATAGCTGGGTGGGCGATTTTAAAATCCTCAACCAAGGATTCCAGCAAATGCTGGAACGCATGATCGGTATTGCGCAAGTCCGGATCGCGCACATAGACGTGACAATTAAAATCCGCGTATTCGGAATCCACGCTAGACGCATGGAAATGATGCGGCTCGTAGAATTCCCCATAGCTCTCAATGTGCTTTTTTAATTCCTCAAAATTTATGCTTTCGGGTACGCTTTGTAGAAGTATTCTGAATGTTTTTCGCAAAATTCGCACAGCCCAGTAACAGGATATGCATCCGATCATTATTGCGGCGATGCTATCTGCCAAGTGAAAATTCGCAAAATGTACAAAGATTCCGCCAATTATAACCCCAAGGCCCATGAGGCTATCGCCGAAAAGATGATACATACTGCTCTTTACGATAAA
>CAYVZN010000023.1:9678-10943 GCA_964456125.1 uncultured Candidatus Saccharibacteria bacterium | reverse complement strand
AGTAAATTCTCCGTAATAAGCTTCTCAAGTTTATCGCCATCACCCATATATCCTTCAAAAAGCTTGTTCCATAGCGCTTCCTGCTGATGATATAGATATTTTACCGTATATTTCTTATCCACAAGAGACATGACAGTATCTATTAAGTCGAAACTTATAAGCTCCTCTCCAACATCATTCGGAAAATATCCTCCGACCCAATCTAAATCAATCCATACGCTAAGCGTGGTTGATAAGTCTTTCCCGCCTATTCTTGCGAGCGCTTCCTCCGCCTTTCTCCAATGAATTGCCTCGGGATTAAGATGCGGCATAAAAAGCCGCTTTTCCCATTCGTCTTCCTTGGCAAGGTAACGCTGTACTATAAGCCAATTAAAAGAATTACTGCTCTGGGGTGCCGGTGCCTCGTCTAGTATATCTCCGCGAAGTAAAGATATTAAGTTCTTTGAGAAATCACTTTTATTTGCAATACCACGAAAGAGATCAGAATAAAATTGCACCTCGTATAGATAATGCAAATACAGCATGAACACTCTCATGAGCTCGCCGGGTTCTTCTATTTTTATTGGGATTATGAAAACTATCCCGAGCTCTTTTAGGTGGCTTAAATTATGGTGCTTCTTCTTTACGAATTCTAACGCCGCATCAAGCCACTTTCCGGATAGGAGAACCGCCTCTGCGTCTCTCTCCTCAAAGTCATCCGGAGTTAATCCCGCGTAAGCTTTATCAAATGTTTCATGCATCCATTCCTTGCTTTCCATAAATCTAAGAGAGCTTGCTATCTCTTCAAGCTTCTCTTTTTTAAAAAGTTCTTGTCCGCTAGTATAGTCAAATTTTTTTAATATATTTGGGGGAGGGTTTGATTCCAAAATTTCTCTAAATTTCTCTTTCTTTAGCACCCAAAGCTTCCTGGGCTTCATCAGCTCGTATCCGCGACTAAGTAATTCGGGAAAATTAGAAAACTCATTTTCCGTTCCGCCATTTAGAAACTCTCTCAGTAATACCTCGTTAGACCTCAAGTGATCCAGTAGAGTGCTGTACACCTTGTGGCTTGATGGATTTCCAGTGTTAATCTCGAATTTCTTCAGCATTTTTTGAACGCGCGAGTGATTTTCCTCTTCTATTTGCTGTATCACACCTCGTTTGCCCGAAATCACGCTCATCTTTTCGTCTAGATCGCGAAGTATAGAGTCATTGGACATACGGAGAAGTTTATAAAGTTTATTCATATTACAATGTCTTTAATTTTCAATTTTCGAATTTTCAAT
>CAYVZN010000023.1:6423-9578 GCA_964456125.1 uncultured Candidatus Saccharibacteria bacterium | reverse complement strand
TCTTCTTAATATCCAACTTGCCATACTTATAAATATCATCCCCCACCGCCAATAACCCTTCATTCGCCCCCCATTCTCCAAGCACTCCTGTTGCGTTAGCCGAAGCAAACTGAAGCGCTTCATCAAGCGGCTTATTTTTTATAAGCGCACAAACCACTCCGGATCCGAAAGCGTCGCCCGCGCCGGTTCTGTCAATATAAACCGGTTCTTTTAGTATACCTCCGGCATATGTATTTTGATTATCGCATGCAGTAAAGCCGTCCGGGCCCTTCGTCATTATAACAATCCCTTTAACCCATTTGTCTAATTTTTGAAAAATTTCTTTTTCTTTTGAAAACTCTACTTCCGTAACATAGGATGCCTCTTCTTGGTTTAAGATAAGCACGTCTATTTTTGCAAGTACCGGCACTAAGTCTTTACCCATTTTAAGCTGGGTCTTTCCCGGATTGAGCGCGATTTTTATATTATTTTTATGCGCGAAATTAATTAGGGGCAAAAATATTTTCGCGCTCCTGCCCCCAAGATTAGTTATGTAAAACCATTTTGTATTTTTTAATTTATTGTATGGCACGGGCTCATCGCAACAAAGATGTTCTGTTGCCCCCCGATGCACAAAAATGGTCCTCCCTCCCCCTGCTACCATAATAATAGAATAAGCGGTAAGATACTTCTTGTCTCGTATAGCAAAACTTGTTGTTACTCCGGCTTTTTTAAGACGCCGCAAAATAGATTTGCCTCTTGAATCTTTGCCGATTTTGCACAAAATCGCGGTTTTAAGGCCTTGCTGGGCAAAAGTTACAGCGCTATTTACGGCGCTGCCGCCGGTTCTAAAATGAATTTCAGGTACGTCTATTTTAGACTCCAAACTAAAACATAGCCCTTTTCCGGTTTTATACTTCGAGTTTTTCACAACACGCGCTTCTTCCGGACGAATAAAAACATCGCGAGTCGCGGAGCCAATTGTAATTACGTCAAACATGATATGCACCGAACCTACGCGGAACCCCCACACGGAACTGAACCGGAACTTCCGTGTCTGTTCCGTGCATGGTTCTGTGTCAGTTCCGCGGGAAGGCATATACTTCGCTACTTACTTCTTTCTTTCTATTACTTTTTTCACCGCCTCCTTAATGCGCCCTATTCCCATCCCGAACGCCTCAAAAAGCTCGTCCGGCTTTCCGGATTCTCCAAACCTGTCTTGCACGCCGATAAATTCCTGTGGAACAGGATAATTTTGCGATAAAAACTCGGCTATAGCCGAGCCCATTCCGCCCATGACCTGATGCTCCTCGGCCGTAACCACACATCCTGTTTTCTTCACTGACTTTAATATAGTCTCGCCATCTAATGGCTTCACGGTGTGATTATTTATCACTTCGCATTCTATGCCTTCTTCATCCTTCAATTGTTTCGCGGCGATAATTGCTTTATAAACCAGTGGCCCGCAAGCCGCGATAGTCGCGTCTTTGCCCTCTATAATTATGTATGCCTTGCCAATCTCGAATGGCGTTTTTTCGGTTGTAAATACCGGATAATCTTCCCTGCCAAAGCGCAAATAACATGGCCCGGGCCGTTCTCCTATCGCGATAGTCGCTTTTTCAGTCTCGTGTACATCTGCCGGAACAACAACAGTCATCCCGGGATGCACTCGCATCAATGCTACATCTTCAAGCGCTTGATGAGTCGCGCCGTCCGGCCCAACAGAAATCCCCGCGTGCGCGCCCGCGATTTTTACGTTTATTTCCCTGCCCGGCTCTGATTCCCAGCTATTGTAACTCACGGTTGTGCGTATCTGCTCATTATTTCTTCCGGGAGAAAAAACCGCGTAAGAAGATATAAAAGCAATTTTCCCGGCCGCGGCCATGCCCGACGCGATAGACGCCATGCCCTGCTCCGCGACGCCTACTTCTATAAATCTTTCAGGAAATTTTTTTTGAAACCATTGGGACCTCGTGGATTCACTTAAATCCGCGCAAAGCACAACAACATTCGGGTTTTTCTCCCCCAACACAACCAAACCCCTACCATAGCCATCGCGGGTCTTGGCACGCTCTATTTTGTCCTGATCAAAGATGCTGTTTACGAGATATAACTCTTTGTTTATCATACTTTTAACTTTCAATTCTGGCGTCATTGCGAGCGAAGCCCGCAGGCGAAGCGAAGCAATCTTAAAACATTTAAACGCAAAAGATTGCCGCGTCCTCCTCCGACTATAGTCGGAGGAGTCCTCGCAATGACGTTTCCGTAAAAAGTTTGAAAATTGAAAATTGAAAATTTGTAAATTCTATTCATGTTCACTCTGAATTCTCCCCCCCAATGTCCTTAAATCAGAAAGCGCGATATTTGCTTCCTCACCCGGCTTTGGAGGCTTTCCGTGCCATTCAAAATCCCGCTCCATATAGCTTACGCCTTTACCGGGTATCGTATGAGCAATAATCATAGTTGGATTCTCGTAAGTTGCTTCAGCGCGCCCGCAGGCATCAACAACTTCCCGCATGTTATGACCGTCAATTTCAATCACGGACCAATTAAATGCCTCGTACTTCGCCTTCAGCGGCTCAAGCGGCATGATATCTTCGGTGTAGCCGTCAATTTGAATATTGTTTCTATCCATAATCGCGGTGAGATTATAAAGGTTGTTTTTTCCGGCAAACATCATTGCCTCGTAAGTATTTCCCGCGTCGTGCTCTCCGTCGGACATGAGGCAATATACGCGCCACTTCTTCTTATCCATTAGAGCAGATTTTGCCATACCGGCTGCTTGGGCAAGGCCGGAGCCGAGCGGGCCGGAAGTTGTCTCAAGCCCCGGCAAATGGGGCCTGTGAGGATGACCCTGCAATCTTGTGCCGAATTTTCGCAACGTCTTTAATTCGCTTATCGGAAAGTATCCTGCATGAGCCATGACAACATATTGAATAGGACAGATATGGCCATTTGATAAAACTAACCTATCCCTATCTTCCCAGTATGGATTTTTAGGATCGTGATTAAGCACGTGAAAATACATGCACGTAAAAATATCTGCCATATCCAAAGGCCCGGCAGAGTGACCGGACCCCGCCTCAACAAGCATCTCGATTAGATCTTGTCTAATCTGATTTGCTTTCTCTTCAAGTTTTTTGAGTTTGTCGTCGTGTAACGTCAGAATTGACATG
>CAYVZN010000023.1:0-6323 GCA_964456125.1 uncultured Candidatus Saccharibacteria bacterium | reverse complement strand
CCTTTCATCTCTTCAATCGCCTTAACTATATCTTTACTATCAAATATATACGATCCTGCCACTATGACATTCGCCCCTGCCTCCACTGCTTTTTTCGCTGTCTCTAAGTTCATACCGCCGTCTACTCCTATTGTAAGATGCTGGTTCGCTTTTCGCAATGACTTAATTTTTTCTATCACTTCCGGCTTAAACTCTTGCCCGCCAAAGCCCGGAGTAACCCCCATAATCAAAACCATATCTACAGATGTTACGGGGTCTGACCCCGTAACATCTTCAATAGAGCTTAGTAGGGTCTCGGGATTCACAGCAACTCCCACCTCCACCTTACCCTTACGGCATATTTTTATGACGCCTTGCGGGTCAGAAGTTGCCTCTATATGAAAAATTATTCGATTTATTCCCGCGCCCAGCCACTTATCTACATGCTTTTCCGGTTCATATATCATAAGGTGCGCTTCGAGGAATACTCCAAACCCCGATCCCAACAATTCCTCCGGTTGATTCCATGTATTATTCGGCACGAACTTTCCGTCCATTACATCAATATGAACCCATTTCACATAGGGCTTCACAAGATCAACTTTCTCTTTAAGATCGTTAAAATTTTTAGCGATTATTGCAGGGGTAATTTCTATCATATTTATTGATTACTTCCTTTGAATTTTTCGATATCAAAAGGCAATAGAAGTCGTGAAAAATCGGCATACTTCTGTATACCGAAAGAAGGCGCGTGAGAAAATCCAACATATTCTATTTTTTTCTTTTTGTATCTTATGTACCGAAGCGCCGGTATTAAATCAGTATCCGAACTAATTAGAATTGCCGTATCGTAAATATCATCCACCGCGCCTACTATTAAATCTACTGCCATTTTTACATCTGTCCCTTTCTCGCGCGGTCTGCCGCCATCATATAAAATTCTACCTCGCTTAATATCAAAACCGTCTTTTTCTAACTCTGCAAGAAACTTTTGCTGTCCCTTGACCAATTCAGCGCTTCTTTCGCTTCCATCTATATCTCTAAAGACGCCGGTATAGTATCGCTTGGAAATGCATCTGCGCTTACCCGCTAGGTACTCTGTAAAAATTTTGAAATTAAATTTAACACCCCCTGGAAAAGAAATCTCCCTATCTTTGAGGTAATGATAAAAATTGCTGCCATCTATATAGATGGCCACCCTTTCCTTTCTAGTACCAAAGAGAGTCATATAGTTGATTATAGATGATCTTACAACAAAAAACCACCCTTGCCGAAGCAGGGGTGGTGATCATATTGCCTCTATTTTACTCCAGTATATACTTCTTGTCAATATACTTGCCTTGGGGATAAGTACTCTTGCCTCACATACGGCTGGATGAGCTCGACTTTCTCCTTGAGCTCCGTAAATTTTTTGACGATAATGGCAGGAATTATCTCTACGGACATATCTTAAGTATACAATAAACAATCAAAAATAAAAAAGAGGCTGGTATACACTTACTTCACGATCGTGGAGTAAGTGTATAGAGATTATAAAATCCTACGATAAATCGTAGGATTATTTTTATTTGCCGCACCTGCACGACGGGCCACAACTACATTCAGCTTGGCCGCAGTCAAGCTTAGCTTGACCGTAGCCACAGCTGTGATCAATTCTTAGCGTCTTGCCGAGTATTACGCACATACATCCGCCGCTAAAGTTAAGAAGATTAGGCGGATTCTTGCGTAATCCTATTTCTTGTCTGATGAACTCTTCGGCATATTCGCTATAATCTTCTATTTCCGATTCATATACGGTAATAAAGATTCCCTTTTCATTTCTTGCCATCCACAACGGCCAGTCGAATCCAAAAGATTCGGCTATTTTCTTGGCTTTGGCTTCGTCTTCTTCAAATGCCCATGACGCACTTTTCACAGCAGTCTCAATATCCATCTCTTTGAAGCCATCCGGCAACTCAATAAACAAGAATGTACTCATGCTCCCTCCCCTTGATTTCATAAGCCACCTCCTTGCTGTAATTTTGCACCATGCGTTGGTGTACGGGTATCTTGGCATACTTAAAATTCTTTGTCAATATTCGCAATCCGCCGCGCATGCCTTTCTTCACCGGAGAATGCGGTCTCCAGCCATAGCTTTATTGCTTCTTTTGCCTCTTCTTCGGATACAAATCGCGCGCCTATCGAAAGAATATTAGCATTGTTGTGTTCGCGGGACAACTTAATAATATCCAGATTATGGCCGCAATATACAATGGCTCGTACTTTGGGAAAGCGATTCGCGACCATCGCTTCGCCTTGGCCGGACCCGCCAAGCACAATAGCGCGATTATTTTCAGGATCTTCCGATACTTTGCGAGCGGCAGGGCGGATAAAATCGGGGTAATCATCCCGCTCTATATATTCAAACGCCCCTAAATCTTCATAATCATAGCCCCATTTTTCAAGCCAAAATTTAATCTTTTCCTTATGGTAGAACCCAGCATGATCGGTTGCTAAATATATTTTCATATAATTACTCCTTACTTAGTTTTTATATGCTTCATCGCATATTCTAGATCCGATCCGACCTTTTTGCCGGGATTAAAAATATTTTGAGGATCAAAAATCTCTTTTACTTTTTTAAAAAGCCCATAGATTTCTTTGCCATACATTTTCTCAAGATACGGGCTCCTGATTAACCCATCGTTATGCTCGGCAGTTATAGACCCCCCGTATTCAATAACCAGATCATATACTTTTTCTGAAACAACCGGGATCTTTGCCCGCTCCTCCTCTTTCGTCAAATCCATAAGCGGGATGATATGGAAGTTACCGTCTCCGGCGTGTCCGGCAAGCGTTGGGGCAATCCCGTGGCCCAAAAGTATCGCGTAGAGCTTGGGAAGAAAACCGGAAAGCTTGTCCGGAGCGACGATAAAATCATCCACAAACGGAGTAGCACGCTTGTCCTTGACCTTATTCCGCAGAAGATTAAAACTCTCTCGCCGAATCACCCAGTATTTCTCACCCTCACTCGCCGATTTCATAACTTTATTTTCAATGCCCATCTCATTAAGCATAGCGTGGAACTTGCCAAGCCGTTCCTCGACTTCCTCTTTTTCGTCGCCTGTGATTTCCGCCAACACCACGAATTTGGGAATTCCGCCGCGCAGGACCATTAGTGCCTCGCCTCTAAATTGCCAAAGAAAAGAAAGCAAAGAAGACCCGGCCTTTTTTGCAATCTCCGGAAAAAACCTCATCGCGAGCTTTAGAGTATTGTCATCAAAAGTTTCGAGACTCTCTGGCGTAAACGGCATGACTGCCCGCACAAAATTGCTAATATCCTTGATATCCCGTAAAAACACGACCGTAAGATAAGAGTATTTCTTCTTTCGAACAAGACCCAGTTCTGCCTCGGTAATAATACCAAGCGTTCCTTGGGAACCTGTAAAAATTTGCGTTAAATCAAAATTTTCTCTATCCCAGACGTCCCACAAATAATACCCCGCTGAATTCTTTGAAACATTTGGCTTGGCTTTCTGTATAATATCAAAATTATCTTCTAAAAGCACGTATAATTTTCTGTATATAGCGCCCTCAAAATCTGATTGAGCTTTCTTTTCTTGAAGCTCAATTTTATTTAACTTCTTAAACTCATATTCGTTGCCGTCTGACAAAACAACTTTCAGTCTTTTTACGTATTTATTGGTCTTGCCGTATTTTAATGTTTTTTCTCCGCCCGAATTATTCGCGATTATTCCTCCCATAGCGCAAATAGACTTGCTTGCGGGATAACTCGGCAAAATAAGGCCTTGCTTCAGAGTTTCTTTTTCAAAATCGCGATAATATACGCCTGGCTCTGTCACGGCATAGCCGGCTAGCCCCCTCTCCTTACTAGGGAGAGGGGGTGAGGGGATGAGGTCGGGATATTGGTCAAGATGAACTTCTTTAATCTTATTAAAATACTTATCAAACTCTACTATTATAGATTCGTTTATGGATCCGCCGCTCATATCAGTGCCTCCAGAGCGCGCAGTCAGAGACAATTCTGGTGTCTCTTGTTTTTTCTCGCTAACAAATTTAACTATCTTTTTCACATCGTCGCTGTCTTTTGGAAAAATAACCACCCGTGGCCGCACCTCAAAAATACTGGCATCGCGGCTATACTTGTCCAACGTTTCTTCGTCTATCGCAATATCGCCTTTTATTAAATTTTTGAGTTCCTCTACCCAGGGCATAACTAAAATTCACCTAATTGTCTAATTCACCTAACAAAATGTCAAATAACCAAAGGCTAAAATAATTTTTGAATTTGACCTTTTGCATTTTAATTTTTATTAGGTGAATTAGGAATTAGGTGAATTAGGTAAATTTGAACTTTTCGTTTCTATAGTAACTTCCCAATTTCTTCTATCTCCCGCAACAACATCGCCGAATACCCCCACTCGTTATCATACCAAGCGAATACTTTCACTAGATTTCCGCCAACTACGCGAGTACTATTAAGATCAACTATAGCCGCAACACTTGTTTTTAAAATATCCGAAGAAACTAGGGGCTCGCACGTAACCTCCAGAATCCCCTTCCATCTTTCTTCCTTGGATGCTTTTATAAAAATTTCATTTATTTCTTCTACGCTAACTTCGCGCTTTGATATAAATGTAAAGTCTATTATAGAACCTGCGGGAACCGGCACTCGAAGCGCCACTCCGGTGAACAAGTCCTTTAATCCCGGAATTGCCTTTGCCGTAGCTTCTGCCGCTCCCGTAGTAGTGATCACTATGTTTTGCGCCGCGGCTCTGCCGCGCTCCGGACTTTTACTTGGCCCATCAACAAGGCCTTGGGTCGCGGTATAACCGTGCACTGTAGTTAGAAGCGCCTTTTCAATGCCTGGATTTTCAAACATTACAGCGGCTACCGGGCCGACGCAATTCGTAGTGCAAGACGCGTTGGAAATTATATTGCTTTTACTTAAGTCTTTCGTATTCGTGCCTATTAAAACGTGCGGCACATTGCCTTTCGCGGGAGAAGAGATGACAACATACTTTACGCCGGCTTTTATGTGCTTTTTACCGCCTTCTTCTGATTCAAAGACGCCCGTACTCTCTACTGTTACGTCTATTCCCAAATCTCCCCATGGCAAATTTTCCGGCTCTCTTTCGGTTAGGCTCAAAATATCTTTTCCATCAACTGATAAATAATTTTTCCCGTCTTTTTCTTTGGCTTCTACGTTTTTTTCATAACGCCCATACACGGTATCATATTTTAATAAATACGCCAAAGTCGCCTTGTCTGTTAAATCATTTATCGCGACTATTTCTATGTTGGGACTACCAAAAGCTTGGCGGAAAAATGTTCGGCCAATTCTCCCAAAACCATTTATGGCAATACGCATGGTAATTTTCAATTTTCAATTTTCAATTTTCAAACATCGGACGCTTGAAAATTAAGTCATTGAAAATTGATTGAAAATTTGTAAATTGATAATTGAAAATTTAAACCAAGTACGCCGCTCCCATAGCTCCCGCATCATCGCCTAATTTTGCTCTTACTATTTTCGTTTTCTTTGCTTCCGTAGAAAAAATATATTTCCGCGCGCTTTTGCGCATTTCTTTTTCAAACAAATCCCATGCATTTGACAGGCCTCCTCCTATAACAACAATCTCCGGGTCTAATATACTTACAGTATTTGCCACGCCAACCCCAAGCCAAAAACCAAATTTATTATATATTTCTTGACTTTTTTTATCTCCTGCCCTTGCTTTTTTCTCTATATCTTTAGGGTTTTTACCTTTCCATAAATAATTTGCGTGAGACGAACATAGATCTTCAAAACTACGTCCCCCATCTATAATCATCTCGCCAACTTCAGCTGCGATCCCATTATGGCCATTCCATAAAAAAGGTTTACCATTTAAGTCCAAAACAATTCCTCCGCCAACGCCCGTGCCGAGAGTGATTCCCACAGAACTCGTCGACGCCTTAGCTGCTCCGAATAAATGCTCTGCCCACGCAAAACAATTTGCGTCGTTATCAACATATATGGGCATATTAAAATGTTCTTTTAATTTTAAAAGTGTCGGAAAATTCTTAAACGGAAGATTCGCCGAACGCAAACTAACCTTTTTTTTATTTACCGGCCCGGCTATGCCGACTCCGATTCTCGCGATATTTTTTTCTCCGAACTCTTCTACAAGCGATCTGATTTCACCTATTATTTCCCCAAAAAAATTATCCGCGTTTTTTTTATTTTGGACCTTAACTCGATTAGATTTAATGATCTTTGGTAATTTTCGCGTATTCAAAAAATATTTATCCCACTCTGTAATTATAGAATGAATTTTAGTCCCTCCAACGTCTACGCCAAT
>CAYVZN010000022.1:0-11077 GCA_964456125.1 uncultured Candidatus Saccharibacteria bacterium | reverse complement strand
GAAAGTTGCTGAACAACAAGGTCTGAATCCATTTTAAAAATAACTTTGAGAGTCCGGCATTTCTTTGTTCCTAAAAGCGCCTTTAATTTTGCGAGCGCGAAAATCACGGCATCGTACTCTGCTTCGTTGTTAGTTTTCTTGCCCAAATACTTTGAGTAGCCCTTATTTATGGGTGTGCCCATGGCCACCCCAAGCGCCGCAGGCCCAGGATTCCCACGCGATCCCCCGTCGGTGTGTATTGTAATAGAATTCTCTAATGGCATGATATAATACAGTGTAGCAGTAAGTTATAGTTCTCATCAATGACTGCGCCTTGCAGAAGCTTGCGTTATTTGATAAACTGGGAATATAGAGCATGCAAAAACAAAATCTCATTAGTATAACTTGGAAAGAAGGCAAGTATTATGTTGCCCAATGTTTGAATGTAGATATTTCTAGTTTTGGCAAAACGAGAAGCGAGGCAATCCAAAATTTATCGGAAGCCCTTGAATTGTATTTTGAAGATACGTCTCTGTCTAAGGTAGAAAAAATTGAACGTCGAACGGTTAGGGTTGAAAGTTTGGCATATGCCTAAACTTTATTCTTCCAATCATATTATTAACGTCCTCGAAAAACGAGGATTTATTTTTATTTCGCAAAAAGGAAGCCATGCAAAATACAGAAAGCTCGGTCGCTTAACTCTAACCGTTATCGTCCCAAGAAGCCGCAAGGAAATTCCAACAGGGACATTCCACTCTATTTTGCGGCAATCTCAACTTTCGAAAAAAGATTTTATGTGATACGTTTAAATCATGTCAAATTCTATAGAACAAATTCGCCATTCTTTCGCTCACCTGCTCGCCGCCGCGGTAAAACGCCTCTATCCTGAAGCGAAGTTCGGCATTGGCCCTGTTATAGAAAACGGGTTTTATTATGATTTTGGAAATATAGAAATAAGCGAGAAAGATTTTCCGAAGATTGAAAAAGAAATGCGAAAGATCGCCGCGCAGGGACACGAATTTAAAAAAGAATTATGGAATGCCGATAAAGCGCGAGAGCATTTTAATAAAGAAAAACAGCCATACAAATTAGAACTAATAACTGAACTATCGGGGTCTGACCCCGATAGTTCAGTTGGAATGGTCTATACCGGAGATGTATTTCTTGATCTTTGCAAGGGAGGCCACGTCGAAAATACTAAGGACCTACCATTAGACGGGTTTAAGCTTACGAGAGTTGCCGGCGCATATTGGCGCGGAAACGAAAAGAATCCCATGCTCACGCGAATATACGGAGTTGCTTTTGAAACCCACGGAGAACTTGATAATTATATTAAGCAGCAGGAAGAGGCCCAAAAACGCGATCATAAAAAATTAGGCAAAGAGCTCGGACTATTTACTTTCTCGGATTTAGTTGGCCCGGGGCTGCCATTATTTACACCCCGCGGCGCGATTATTCGAAATGTTTTAAAAAATTTTGTAGAAAATTTAGAGCGCGAAAATGGCTATCAAGAAGTCTGGATCCCCCACCTTGCAAAACCTGACTTATATAAAATTTCAGGACATTTGGATAAATTCAAGGAAGATATTTTCTATGTAAAAGGAAAAGAAAATGAATTTGTCCTAAAACCGATGAACTGCCCGCATCATACGCAAATTTATAAATCTCAAATGCGAAGCTATAAAGACCTTCCGATAAGATACTTTGAAACGACAACTGTATACAGAGATGAACAAGCGGGCGAGCTTGGCGGCTTAACCCGCGTTCGTTCTATTACTCAAGACGACGGCCATTGCTTTCTCCGTGAAGATCAGATCGAGCAAGAGCTTGAAATAAATCTAAAAATACAGCGGGAACTCGCGAGGGCAGTTGAGCTAAAAGACTACTGGATTCGCCTTTCGCTGCGCGATGAAAAAAATAAAAACGCGTATCTTGGAGACGACGAAACGTGGCAGAAGGCGCAAAAAGAAATGGAGGACCTGCTTAAAAAACAAAAGATAAAATACGAACCAAAAAAAGGCGAGGCGGCATTCTATGGTCCGAAGATGGATTTCATGGCCCGCGATAGCCTAGGAAGAGAATGGCAGTTTTCCACTATACAACTTGATTTTAATATGCCGGCCAGATTTAACCTTGAATATGTCACGGAAGATGGCTCTAAAAAAACGCCTATCATGATGCACCGCGCATTTTTGGGCTCTATTGAACGATTTATGGCAATGCTTATAGAGCATTACGCGGGCGCTTTCCCGATGTGGCTTGCGCCGGAACAAATTTGGATAGTTCCGGTGAGCGAAAAATTTAATAAATATGCCGGGGAAGTAGCCCGTGTCATTGCGAGCGGAGCCCGCATGGGCGAAGCGCGGCAATCTGACGCTCTTTCTAGAATAGTTATAAAATCAGAAAACGAAACTCTTGGCAAAAAAATTCGCGAGGGCCAACTTCAAAAAATCCCATATATTATAGTCGTTGGCGAAAAAGAAGAAAAATCCAAAAAAATATCGGTGCGGCATCGGGTAAAAGGCGATCTTGGGTTATCCACAGTAAAGAAATTTACAGAAGATGTTAAAATAGAATTAAATAATCTATAAACTGACACTGAACCACGCTTACACTGAACTGACACAGAACCTTCCGTGTCTGTTCCGTGTGCGTGTTCCGTGTCCGTTCGTGATATCTATGTATATCGCACAAAACCCAAGGTTTATATTTAGCATTTTTTGCATCTCACTAGCTTTTGCATTCGCTCTGCTTGCTATCTCGGCAAACGCTCAAGATGATCCCAGCGCCGAGCCGCCTCCCGCAGATACCATCGATACACCAAGCGAAGAACAACTTGCGGCGCAAGACGCCCAAGCACAAGAGCTTGCGGATTTAGATCAGAATATTACGCCGGAAGACCTTGGAGTGGGAGATCCAAACATCCTGCCGGGAAGCCCATTTTATGGATTTAAAAACTTTTCAAGAGGCATGCAGTCTTTCTTTACTTTTAACCCCGTAAAAAAAGCCGAACTCAAAATAAAATTCTCTAATGAAAAGCTGATCGAAGCCGATAAGCTGGAAGAGCAAGGCGTGGATGACGCGACTCTTAAAAACGCCTTGGACAACTACGGCCAAGAGGTTGCTCGTCTAAAAACGCAAGCTGAAAAGCTAAGGGGCGCTGCTGATGAGGCTAAAATAGAGTTATTAGTCAGAAAAACCGCGGACAGCCAGATAAAACAGTACAAATTACTCGGCAAAATTATGAAAAACCGAGAAGATATTGCTCCCGAAATCGAACAGGAAAAAGCCGATGCTATGAAGCGTCTTTCGGAGTCAATGGCTGATATCGCGGATCCTGAAGTGTTAAGACAAAAATTTGAAGAAGTAATCAAGGAGCAAAAAGGAAGTTCTTTCAGGCACTTCAAAAACATAGAGGTGCTTAGGGAGGTAAAGGACAATGTTCCGGATGCCGCAAAGGACGCGATTCAAAGTGCGATTGAACAATCCTCTAAATTTTTTGAAGAAGATTTTTCTAATATAGAAAAGGGTCAGCGTGATTTATTTAATAAGTATATAGAAAAAACGGGCGGCAACGAAATACGCCACCTTGAGGCATTCGACTCGCTAAACTCGTTCACGGATATAGATAAAGATATGTTCAGGGAAATGGAAAAAGCTCGCGAAAAAACGCGTAAGCGCGTGGAAGAAAGATTGCAAGGCATAAAAGACGAAACTCGCAAAAAAATATTTTTTGCGCACCTAGAGGACGGAAATATGGAAAATGCCAGAATAGTCAATGAGCTTGAAAATAATCTCGCCCCCGAAACCATAACCAACATTCTTGGTATAAAGAATAAAATGCAGGAAAAAATGCGTGAAAAATTTGAGAACGCGGAGTCAATCGGCGACCTTGATAACTTTTTTGACGAAATAGAAAATCATTCCGACGTGCAGATGCTCTCCGTGATGGATGAAATGGAAAGAATAATACCAGAAGACAAGAAAGATTTTTGGCAAAAAATGAAGAAAAAGGCAATGACCGAAATGCAATCAAATATAGACGGGGCAAAACGGTTCGGCCGATTGGAAGATGAGACTCGCATGCTCGCTGGTTTTGAACCCGAAGATATGCGGATATTAGATAAATTCGAAAGTGAGTTTGGGCCAGAATTTGATTTCTTTAAAGGCATGCGCGAAGAGCAAGCCAATCGTATTGGGGAGCGTTTTCAAAATTTTCAAAAATTCTCCCAAGAACGTCCGGAAAATTCAGACTTCCTTGAAAGAGCGGAAAAATTCCGCATAAGAATTCAGGAGGATCCGCGCTCCTTTCAACAAATCCAAAAATTTGCTCCGCGAATCAGCGAGCACTTTAAGGCCCTTGATACCCAAATATCAGAACACGGCTTTGGGGGCGAAGATATAAACCTGAAGATTGAAAGGGCGGATGCGATGATACAAAAACTTTCTTCGCTCATAGAAAATGCCGAAGTCAGCGCTCCGGGCCTTGAGGCTGCTCGCAGTAATCTTACTAACGCGCGCGAACATCTTGAAAAAGCAAAAACAGCCCTCTCGGGCGCCAATAAGGGCGAGGCCTTTGGCCTGGCGATCTCCGCAATCCAAAATGCAACGAATGGCATTCGTATGCTTGAAACATCGGGCTTTGAAGCCGAGCAGCTTAAATATTTTGAACATCGGGACCAAGTTAGAATGCAATTCAAGGACTTGCCAGTTGATCAACGTCCTGATTTTGATCAATTTATTAATGTAAAGCCGCCTTCCTTTGAAAATTTTGTCCGCCCCGAGTCATTTCAGCAAGATACAGTATGCGCTCAGGTGATGACTCCCGCGCGAGAAAAAATAACAAGCCAATGCAGAGTGTTCACAAACTCCTGTCTGCCTCCCGGGTGGTTCCGCGACGATAGCTGCCAAAGCCAAACCGCGCCAACTGGCTCAATTCAAACCGCGCCTGCCCCTATTATACCCGCTACGATTGACTACCAGCGATTATTAGAGGAAAAGCAAAGACTACTGCTTGAACAGTCTGCGATACAACCCGCGCCGGTCGTAACTGCGCTAGTTACATGCTGTGTTGATAATACTTGCGTGCGGCAGAGCGAAACTAACTGTAAATATGCCGGAGGCCGCGTAGTTCCGGGTGATTCCTGTTATCCCGATCCTTGCGGCGGAGCGGCAACTATAAGTCCGGAGCCCACATACGTAGCGCCTACGACAGAACACGTGGCTTGCCCGTCTTACGACATAATAGCTTTCAATAGAGACTGTTCAGCAAGGGGTGGAAGCGTTGTTAAAAAATACGACCAAAACTGCGGTTATGTGCCCGAATGCGTAGTGCCAACTTACACAGAGCCTGCTCCTACTTATCAAGCGCCGACTTATACAGAACCGGCGCCTACATATCAGTATCCGAATTATTAATATAGCCGTTAGATAATATTTTAAAATCCCTCCCCAGACTTATAGTCTGGGGAGGGATTTTTAGTTAAATGCCCAATGCCTTTCTGCCATTTCGAGTTAAGATATCGACTATGTAAGATATATCACCGTCATAACGGATTGTGTTTAAAAGTACGTCCACTTCTTTCCAGATATCGCCGTCAGAATATGGCATATATATATCCGATACGTTATCCGTGCCCAGCGCCACGTTTACTCCGGCTTTCATTGCCAAATCCCATGGAGCGATTGAATTGTGAGTAGGCGACATTATTTTCCTGTCCTGTTTATTATTTAGCGTAGCTCTCGGACATACAATCATGCTAATGCCCAAATCTCTCATCTCTGACAACACATAATTTATGAGCCTGTCATCTTCCCACGCGGCCATTGAAAGACAATGCGTTGCGCCAATTGGCCTATCGTATCCGCTGCTTCTAAAGCTTTTTGCGATCTCGACTAGCTTAAGTGTTTCTACTTCATCCGGGTGATTTTTCTGGTCTATCTGCATGTCCAGTATTTTTCCGTACCTTTGAGCTATGAGAAAATAGTAGAACATATTCTGCGAGCTTGTACGCGTATCTAAAACATCTATTCTCCCTCGCGATGGCACGCATCCTATAGCTTCTACATCTTCGATCCCGCATGCTTCAGTAAGAAGCTCCCGTTTTTCCAGCGTATCGCAACCCTCTATGGCATACGCGGCAATCTGTAAATAAAATCCATATTGTTCCCAAAATTCCTTTTTTGCCGCCAGGGCAATATTCAAAGCGTCTAGCCCAATAGACGGAGAAATGTCCACATAAGAGCGGCTTGCTCGGAATCCCTGCTTTATTCTCCTCCGTATTGAGCCCTCGAGCCTATCTCGAAAAGTATAAATAAGCTCCGGGCGCATTCCATCGACTTCTTGCCACTTGCCCGGCTCTAGGGGCAAACTTGCCGTTCTATAATATTGGTCTTTTGTTGAAGTATTTTCTGTAAACGGGTGATTATGCGCGTCAACCATACCGCCCAATTTTTTATCACGGGCAGCTCTCTTTAGTTCTCTCCAGAACCAAAATTCATCAGGCATGCTATCTTCTATCTCCTCTATTGAATTCTATTTTGAAGCGCAACACTTGCGGGTGGAGTCCCTCAATATTGCTTTCGAGCGGGTTTGAGCCCTCCGACTACAGTCGGAGGGCGAGCCTCGCAGGTCCGACTACAGTCGGACCGAGAATGAGCGAGAAAGCAATATTGAGGGACTCTTAAATGTGCTTCGATAACAATACAATAAAAACCACAAAGCTGCAAGAGAGTATGCAAGGTCGAGGAGAGAGTTTTGTAACAACCTCGCGTCTCGTGCAGCTTTGTGGCCTTTACGCTTATAACCCACACATCTGGAGGATCAAGGCCCAAGTATTTTTTTGACCCTCCTCCAGATGTGTGGGTGCAAGAATTACTTGCCCCCACTAAAACTTCCCGCTAATGCTAACAGAGTGTGAAAAAACGATTTCTTTCTTTTAGACGTTCTCTTAGCGGTTTTTGCGGTCGCATTAACTTTAATCCTTTTGTTTTTTGTTTTCATAGTTATGCTTAAAGCAATTCGGGCATAGCCCACAAAAGCTTCGCAGCGAGGGAGTTTAGGCCAATTCCCAAGAAATATATGCCTCTCCCTCCCTGCAAAGCTTCATGTGCCCATGTTGTTAATTTACAGAGTATTATAGCATATATATAATATTTTGTCAATACTTTCAGAGTATTTCTCCTGATGTTAATATGCAACTAGACTATCTATCCCACCCCCAACACCTTACCTCACCCCTAGCCCCTCCTCCGACTATAGTCGGAGGAGGGGAACTCTCGAAACATGTCTCATGTGGGGCCCTCCTCTCCTTTATAAGGAGAGGAGGGACGGAGGTGAGGTAGATTAGGAGGTCGACATGAAAAGCTCCATTAAAACTCCAAATTTAGACAAATCTGATCCTGAAATTTCAGGCCTTAATAAGCTCGAGGAAGAACGGCAATTTTTGTATGCCAATTTTATTGCTTCTGAAAATTACGCATCCCCTGCCGTGCGTGAAGCAAGCTCTTCTGTTGCTACTAATAAATATTCTGAAGGTTACGCGAGCGCAAGATACTATAAGGGCAATGAGGTAATCGACAAAATAGAACTACTCGCCCAAGAAAGAGCGCTTAAATTATTTAAACTTAATCCAAAAGAATGGAACGTAAATGTCCAGGCCGCATCCGGCAGCGAGGCCAATCTTGCTGTTTATGGCGCGTTGCTTAAGCATAAGAATCATCCCGATGGTGAGGACATAGCGCTTGGTATGAAATTGGACTTTGGCGGACATCTCACGCATGGATTTCATGTGTCTTTTTCTGGAAAGTTATTTCATTTTGAGCAATACGGCCTAGATAACAGTGGCCGCATAGATTACAACCAGGTAGAGCAACTTGCCGAAAAATTCAAGCCAAAATTAATAGTATGCGGGGCATCGGCTTATTCTCGAATTATAGATTTTGAAAAATTTAGTGAAATTGCCAAGAGTCACGGCGCCCTTCTAATGGCAGATATGGCTCACATCGCAGGGCTTGTTGCCGGGGGCGCGCACCCGTCGCCATTCCCCTATTGCGATATAGTAACCACGACTACGCACAAAACTCTTCGCGGCCCGCGAGGCGCTATGATATTTATGCGACAAAGCTTGTCTAAAACAATAAACTCCGGAGTATTCCCGGGACTTCAAGGCGGGCCTCACAATCAGCAAACTATGGCAATCGCGGTATGCTTAAAAGAGGCTTGTTCGGCTAAATTCCGGACATACGCAAAAAATGTCGTAAAAAACGCGCAAGCGCTCGCGGACGAACTTAAAAAATATGGCCTTGAAATTATATCGGGCGGAACCGATAATCATTTACTTTTAGTTGATTTACGCCCATTTGGAATAAGCGGCGAAGACGCCTCTGAATGTCTCAAACAAGCCGGTATGGTAGTAAACAAAAACGCAATCCCGAACGATCCTTTGCCGCCAAGGTTTGCATCGGGAATCAGACTCGGCACTCCTGCCATGACAACCCGAGACATGGGAGTCCGCGAGATGCGGCAGTTTGCGGAGTGGATATTAAGCGCGCTCAAAGATCCCTCGCAAGGAAACTTGAAAAGCATAAACGCAAAGGTGCAAGCTCTATGCAAAAAATTCCCTCCTCCAGGATTTTAAGGTGTAAATTATGGCTATTATACTAGACGGCAAAAAAATTTCTCAAAAAATTCTTGTGGATCTTAAATCCCAGGTCGCGGAAATTAATAAACGCCTCGCGCCGAATAAACTTCATCTTGTTATTATAATGGTTGGCAGCCATCCCGCGTCAGAAGTGTTTATAAAGAGAAAGAAGGAAGCGGGAACTGCCATAGACATAAAGGTTGATATACGCAGATTTCCGGAAGATATCGCGACCAATAAACTGCGTAGCGCGGTCGCGGCAATAGCGAGAGACAAAACAGTGCACGGCATAGTAGTACAGCTTCCCCTGCCGGCGCATATAAACGAGCAAAAAATATTGGACGCAGTGCCTGCGGAAAAAGATGTGGATGTGCTTGGCTACAAAGCCGCGGGAAAATTTTACACGAATAACAGCGGGTTCGACGTCCTTCCTTCAACGCTCGCAGGTATATTGCGGCTTCTCCATGAATATGGCCTTGACGATTTTACCGGCAAAAATGTTGTGGTGGCCGGGGCGGGAAAACTCGTCGGTAAGCCCGCGGTAAATTATTTTATGCGAAAACAGGCATCGGCAAGCGCCTTTAATATAAGGAGCCGAACTTTGGATAAGGCAGGCGCGATAAAAATGGCCGATATTATAATCTCCGGAGCCGGAAGTGCGGGACTCATAACAGGAGACATGGTCAAGGACGGAGTAATTGTTGTTGATGCAGGAACCTCGAAGAATCCAAAAACAGGAAAATTAGTCGGCGATGTTGATTTTGAATCCGTTGAACCCAAAGCAAGCTATATCACCCCTGTCCCGGGAGGCGTGGGACCGATGACTGTGGCTATGATATTTTATAATCTCGTTCGTTTAACAAAACAACGCCTTAGGATTCAGCCAGGGGCTGATCCGCCTTTGGCGGAAAAATAAATATGACTGCCGATGACCCGATTATAATCGGGTCATTTTTTTCTTTAGTATTTCCGCGACCACTCGCGGATTGGCGCTTCCATTGCTTTCTTTCATAACTTGCCCTACTAAAAACTGCAATATATTTCCTTTGCCCGACTTGTACTCCAGAACTGCTTCTGTTTGCGAAAGAATAACTTTATCTATTATGGAGTTTAATTCTCCTTCATCGCTAACTTGTCCAAGTCCCTGCTCTTCCATAAGATTGCTTGGATCTCCTCCGGTTTGCAACATCTGGGGAAGCAAATCCTTTGCGCCGCGACTTGAAAGTTTGTTGGTATGAATTAAAACAATAAATTCCGCAAAATTTTCAGGAGAAATCTTGCAACCAGATATGCGTGTCTTTGCATCCTCCATGAGCGGCCTTAAATCTGATGTTATATAATTTGCCGTAAGAATCATTAGTTCCTGCCGGACATCTTGTTTTTCCTTTTCGTGGTCAATAATTTTCTCCCATGAAATCAATTCGCTTATAACCCGTTCATAATAGTCCGCAAGATCTCTGTCGCGCACAAAAATTTCTGCAAGTTTAGGATCTATTTTGTATTCTCCTATAAATCTCTTGCGTTTTTTCTGCGGCAACTCCGGCAAGCTTGAAACTTGAAACTTGAAACTTGAAACATTTATTGGCGGTATATCGGGTTCCGGAAAATATCTATAATCATGGGCTTCTTCTTTTAACCGCTGTGAAAATGTTTTTTGGTTGTTTTCGTCCCAACCTCTGGTTTCTTGCACAACCTTTTCGCCGCTGTCTAAAACTTCGCGCTGCCGTTTTATTTCATACGCGATGCTTCTTTCTACAACACGAAATGAATTTAAGTTTTTTAACTCAACCTTTGTGCCCAGTTTTTTCACGCCTTCCTGGGCTAGAGAAATATTCACCTCCACGCGCATTTGCCCTTTCTCCATGTTGGCGTCAGACGCTCCAAGATACCTTAGAATTAATTGGAGTTCTTCCGCGAATCTTTGCGCTTCCTCCCCAAACTTGATTTCCGGCTCTGTTACTAATTCCATTAAAGGTACTCCTGCTCTGTTAAAATCCACCAAGGAATAGTCCATACCTTCCGGATGCAGAAGGCGGCCGGCATCTTCTTCGAGATGAATACGTGTTATTCGAATTCTCTTACTCGGCGAAATATCAAGATATCCGCCCGTGCAAAACGGCTTATCGTACTGGCTAATCTGATAGCCCTTGGGCAAATCCGGATAAAAATAATTTTTCCGGTCAAACTTAGAAAATTCGGAAATCTTACAATTAAGAGCCTTGCCAACCTGAATTACTTTTTTTATTGCTTCTGTATTGGGCACAGGCAATGTCCCCGGATGTCCCATGCAAATTGGACAAATATTAATGTTCGGCCGTTTTTCTTCGGGATCATTGAGTGACTTACAAAACATTTTTGTTTTGGTATTTAACTCGGCATGAATCTCAAGGCCGATTGTAGGAATAAAGTTTACCATGTATCTATATATTAACAAAAATCCCCGCTTATTGCGAGGA
>CAYVZN010000021.1:0-11084 GCA_964456125.1 uncultured Candidatus Saccharibacteria bacterium | reverse complement strand
GATTTTTACCAACCGAATTAACACGGTAATACCACGATCGTTAAATTTTTGTATATGTTTGTTTATTTTATCTTTTTATCTATAGTAAAATTTTATTAAAAAAAGAGCAAGTTTATCAATTGCTCCCATGTATAAATCAGAAAAAAATCGATCCGACTATAGCCGGATCGATTTTTAAATAGTTCTCATAAAACAATTACCACTTCTTTTCTTCCGTGCCTTCTTTGGGCATAGAATCTCCCCCCATATCGCCGCCCATATCACTGCTTGGCTCGCTGGTTGCGCTAGTTCCCCCGGTCGGCGCTCCACCGCTCTTCTTCTTTTTCATAACAAGAAAATAATATCCAGCCCCGGCACCTACAGCTATAAGAATAAGTATCCAAACGATAGATGGCATATTTATAAATATCTACAACAAACAGAGTATCCGCTATGCATAAATATTAGAGGAATAATCTGTGAGCTATAGCCGCTTAATTGTATTTACTATAATTTATTATGCGAACGAGGTCAACGATTAAATCTGTGGATAACATAAGGAAACAAAATAACTGCTTTGTATATACGCTTGAATCTTTTTGGCTCTAGGATTAATCTCCACAACCATTCGAGGCCAAGATTCCGGAATGACCCCGACGCGCGCGGCAGACGGCCGGAGATTATATCAAAAGAACCGCCAACGGCCATTGCAATTTTTACACCTGGATATTTATAGAGATTTTGATATATCCACATTTCTTGTTTTGGAGCGCCAAGCCCAACAAATATAATGTCTGGCCGGACAAGATCTTTTATTATAAAATCTATATTTCCGCCTTCGTGATTTTCCAGTGAATGAAAAACTGTGTCCGGAAATTTTTTTCTAAAATTATTAGCGGTTTTCTTCGCGACGCCGCCTCTGCCACCCAACAAAAGAACGCGAAACGGCTTATGGGGCGCGTTGGATCTATAGGACAGACGCGACAAAAGGTTAATTAAAAAATCTACGCCTGCAATTCTTTCCTGAATACATTTATCCGGGCCGTGCAATTTGTGAGATGCCCATATAAGCCCAATGCCATCGGGCAAAATCAAATCAGCGCTGTTTAAAATAGAGCGATATTCCAGGTCTTTTCGGGCTTTTAAAACAATCTCGGGATTAGGCGTTACGACGTAATGCTGCCCGCCGTCATCGAGAAAGCTCTCGGCTCTTTCCAGCGCCTGTGCTAAAGTAATGTTATAAACTCTAGTGCCGAGTATATGCATACTCGTATTATACCATGTATATAGTTTCGATTGTTCCAATAACGAAAATCCCCCTTCCCGCTCCTCAGGCGTTGGATTATTTTTCTTCCGAGAAAGTTATTTCCGGCGGATTAATTGAAGTAAGTATTGGCACAAGAAAAGTTTTCGCAATAGTTTTGTCGTGCTCTCGCGTTTTCGAGCAAAAACTAAGGATTAAGAAATCCGGATTTCGCATAAAGCCGATAACCGGAATTATAAGCAACAAGCGCATAGTTCGCAAAAAATATCTTAATCTTGCCGTGTGGGCGAGCAGCTATTTTTATTCGCCGCTAGGGCTTGCTATGAAGCTGTTTATTCCTAATATATTAAGCAGGCCGACAAAAAAAATTCTGAAAGAAATAGGCAATATATCTGATTTTAAAAGCAACACTCCCCCACTCCATCCCGCGCCCCACCCTCGCCCAGCCGTCGCCAAGGCTATGGCCGGCAAGCAAGACTACGGTGGGCAAGGAATTACTTCGAAGGGGTTTGCTCCGGTTCTTTATCACGCCCATCATAACGAAAAAGCAAAAATTAAATTTTATTCAGACGAAATAGAAAAAGCCGTTAAGGATAACCGCTCAGTTCTTTTTTTGGTGCCGGAAATATATAAAATTGAATATTTTCTAAAAAAAATTCCCGAGTTAAAAAATTCAGAAATCGCGCACAGCGGACTCACGCCCCTTGATCAATATAAGATTTGGAAAAAAGCGCGCCGCGGTGAAATAAAAATACTACTTGGAGTACGTTCGGCTCTCGCAATTCCCATGTTGAATCTCGGCGTTATTATAATAGACGAAGAAGAAAGTCCGCTTTACAAATCATTTGATCAACAGCCATACATAAACGCAAAGTCAGTCGCGTTAAAGCTCGCGAATCTCACAGGCGCAAAAATAATTATTGCGAGCGATTTTCCATCGTTTGAATCTCTATGGAAGGCGAGTTGTAAAAAGTATGCAAGGTTAGATGCTCCGCTATGGAATATTCTTTCCCGAAGTGAGGACATACATATCATAGACATGCGCGAGGAATTAAAGGCCGGTAATTATTCCATATTCAGCAGAAAGTTGCAGGAAGAATTAAGAATTATTTCAGAAAGTAACAAGCAAGCAATTTTATTTATCAATCGCAAGGGGCATTCTAGCGGACTTTTATGCCGCGATTGCGGCCATATTGAAAAATGCCCCAATTGCGATGTACCGTTTGTATTTCACGTTTTAGGATTCCCTCCTTCGCCAAAGGCTTCGGAAGGGCAAAGCAAGCTTCAAGCTTCAGTCGTCAGGCTGATTTGCCACCACTGCGGGAAGAGGCAAAAACCTCCAAGCGTCTGTCCCGAATGCGCAAGCTACCGGATAAAATTTATTGGTTCCGGCACAGAGCGCGTTGAGCAAGAGTTAACTAAATTGTTGGGAGGCCGTTCGAATCGGATATCCAGATTAGACACGGATATAGCTCCTGTTTTTGATTTACAGAAAAAAATTTTAGATGACTTTCGCGAGAAGAAAACTAATATACTAATCGGAACGCAATTAATGCTAAAAGCAGAATTGCTTCCGGAATATATAGATTTTTCCGGAATAATAACCTTGGATCCTATGCTGAGTTTGCCGGATTTCAGAATGCATGAAAGAATACTGGGTATTATGGATAAAATTAAAAGAGTGTCAAAAAAAATTATTCTACAAACTTATATTCCCGAGAATCTTACAATAAGGAGCGTTTCTCTACCTGACTCATCGGTTATAGACACAGAATTAAAGGGTCGCGCGGAATTATCACTGCCTCCATTTTCGCAGATTATAAAACTGACTTATGCGCACAAAGATCCGAATAAAGCCGAACAAGACGCTAATGTATTAAAAAATAAGCTGCAGGTTCAGGCAAAAAACTTACAACTTACAACTTACAACTTACAACTTCTAGGTCCCGCCCCCGCGTTTATCGCGCGTATCAATAATAGATATATATGGCAAATTATGATAAAATCTAAAATAAAAGACTTGGCACTGCGGAATAAATTTCTGCGTGTAGTCCCCAGTGATTGGAAGATTGATGTCGATCCTGTAGACATGGTTTAGGCATGAAACCTGAAGCTTGAAACATGAAACATGAACCGTAAATGCTTCATGCTTCAAGTTTCATGCTTTATGATTAAAGACGTCGTTCAAGATCCAAATCCAATACTTCATAAAATAACTCTGCCAATTTCAGTGTTTAGTTTTAATACTTTAAACAAACTAATTTTGGATATGAAAGATACGCTCAAAGATCAGAATGGCGTGGGGCTTGCCGCTTCCCAGATTAGTGAATCGCTAAGCATATTCGTGATACCGGATGATTTAGCGCCCAAAGTTCGCACCCCAAGAATCCTGTTTTCGTTAATAAAGCCGCTCTACCCCACTGTATTTATAAATCCCGAGATAACTTATTATTCAAAAGAAAAAGAGACTATAGAAGAAGGCTGTTTGAGTATTCGGGGCGTGTTTAAACCCACACAAAGATCGTATAAGGTAAAAATTAAAGCCCGGGATCAGCGGGGGCGTAAATTATATATTTCGGCCGAAGGCCTATTAGCGAGAGTCTTCCAACATGAAATAGACCACTTAAATGGAATTTTGTTTATTGAAAGATTATGAGTAAAATTAAATCTGATGTTAAAATAATTTTCTTTGGTACGCCGGAGTTTGGAAAAATTATACTCGAAAATCTTATTGACTCGGGATATAAGCCGGTTTTTGTTGTAACAGCGCCCGATAAGCCAGCCGGAAGAAAATTGCAGCTTACGCCATCTCCAGTGAAACAACTAGCGCTACTGCACAAAATACATATAATGCAACCTAATGACTCCCGGGGCTTAAGCGTGTTTTTGAATCAGGAATTAGGAATGGAGAATCAGGTGCCTGACCTAATGATTGTCGCCGCATACGGCGGGATATTACCTCAAGAAATTTTAAAAATCCCAAAATACGGCGCCTTAAATATTCACCCATCGCTTCTGCCTCGCTGGCGCGGCCCAACTCCGATTCAATATGCCATTTTAAATGGTGATAGCGAAACTGGAGTGACTATTATGCTTATGGACGAAAAGATAGATCATGGACCAATCGTGTCAAATATCAAATATCAAATGTCGAATGTCAAAACTACAACTTACGAATTATCGAAAAAACTAGCCGAAATAGGCGCAGAATTACTTATTAATACTCTGCCGAAATATATCTCGGGGGAAATAAAACCGCAAGAGCAAATACACGAAAACGCGATTTATACAAAAATCATATCCCGAAGCGACGGCCATATCGACTGGAGTAAAACGGCTCAAGATATAGAGCGTCAAATACGAGCATTTACGCCTTGGCCGGGAAGCTTCACTATATGGAAAAATAAACGTCTAAAGATAACACAGGGCAGTGTTCTTTATCTTTCCGCAGGAAAACCGCTTTTGCCGGGCCAAACGTTTTTGCTGACTGACGGCCAACTTGCAGTACAAACCGGCATGGGGTTGTTTATTATCGAGAAGGTCCAAATAGAAGGCAAGGGCGAAATTACCATGAAAGAATTTCTAAATGGCTATGCCGAGATTATTGGCGCGACCCTTGACTGATATGATTTAAAACCGCGTTTACGCCCTTGAGATTTTTTTTAAATTCAGTGTTTTTGTACGTTGAGAGCTCTATATCAACCGCGGGAATACCCGCTTCTTCCATCGCATTTCCAAAGGCGCCCGTAACCTCATAATACGGCCATTCATAAATTTGCGTGTATTGAGCGGCCCTTGCGTAAACTTCGGCTAGTTCACTGGCAAATCCTATATCATTGCCCTCAACAATACCCGCTCTTGAGTGCCATGAGAATATGATTGACGGCCTTTTCTCGAGTATAAAATTGTATAAGGATTTGGTCTCGGGTTCGGATAGGGCGCTTGCGCCTCCGGCCCCATCAACTCGTCCGTAGCTTGGATGATACGGATCGCTTCGCCAGTTTTGTGTTGGCCAATTTCTGTTTAAATCAACGCCCCGGGAGTTGTTGTGAGTTTTGTTCGCCGCGCCATCAGGATTCGCGTTCGGAAGGATATACAAAGTTATAGCACTTTGCACTTCGTTTGGCTTTCCTAAAAAATAACTTAAAATCTCACCCGCCAATAACCGAGTGTTGTCTTCTCTTCCCGTATGAAGCCCTCCAATAAATAATATTTTAACCGGTCCGCTGCCAATTTCAAAAATATTTATATCTCTCCCCTGTATAGATTCGCCTATCCTCGTGGCGCATGCTAAAAAATCTAAACTATAAATTTTATCATCGCATAATACATTGAAAAAACTATAGTATCTGGGCGCGCCGGAACTCAAAAAAAGCATTGCCGAAGAGGTTTTCATCCCGGGGCTGGAAGAACTGTTTAGAGATACGATAGTTAGAAATATGATAGTGACTATCACACGAAGCATATTTTTTATATATTCCTATATAATACCAGAAAAATTACTTCTAGTTTAATTTTGTCAAATAACTCACCACCTTTTCAACGAGAAGAGATGGGTCAATATTGATTTTCACCAAAAAATCAACTATTCCAAGTTTATTTGTTTCATCTCGATATTCTTGATGATCAAAGTTTGTAAGAATGAGCACTGGAGTGTCTTTTATTTTTTCCTCGCTTCGTATAATTTTCAGGGCTTCTATTCCGTCTAGTTTTGGCATGCGAATATCGAGTATTACAAAATCCGGCATATGCTCTCTTATCATGGTAACGCCCTCTTCGCCGTCTCGTGCAATAAGTATATCAATTCCGCGCAATTCAAACATCCGCTTGTATAGAGCTAAAATCGTCGCATCATCGTCTACCACGAGTATTACTTTTTTACTCATAATGTTATTATACAAAATTTAAAGCGTATGGGAAGTGGATAGAATTTTTTCAACAAATCTGTGAATTTCTTCTTTAAATCTCTCTTTATCAAACCTCATTGCGTGCTCACGGATTAAACGCATGTCAAAGTTTATATTTTGAAATCTGCTTATCGCGTCTATAATGGATGCCTCTGTTTGTTCGTCAAAAAAAATTCCGTCCTCACCTTCTTTTATAATTTCGAGAGCTCCGCCGGCGCGGTACGCGATAACCGGGCGGCCGGAAGCCATGCTTTCCGCGGCAACTACTCCGAAATCTTCCTCCTGCGGAAATACAATAGCTCTAGCGCGTGCGTAATATTCCGGTAAATATTGCTCGGATATAAGACCAAGAAATTCTATATTCGATTTAGCCAATTTTTCAAGACTCCTTCGCTCGGGGCCATCGCCAATAATTTTAAGCGTAAGTCCTAGCTTATTAAACGCGCGAATCGCAAGAGAAAACTTTTTATATGGCACTAATCTGCCGACCATAAGAAAGTATTCATCGTTTTTTTGGAATCTTGCGGACCCCGAATGTATAAAAAATTTCGCGCAGTTTACCGGCGGGTAAATCACTGCCGAATCTCGATTGTAATATTTTTTAATGCGTTTTCTTACAAAATCCGAATTCGCGATAAAGACGTCAACGCGCCCCGCGGCTTGAGCGTCCCACAAACGCACGTATGTCATGAAAAAAGGACTTATCGCCTTAATGATCCGCGGATAGCCGAACTCATTTATAAGCTTATGGCTGTTATCCCATATATATCTATGCGGTGTGTGGCAATAGGAGATATGCAAGGTGCCCGGTTTTGTAATTATGCCCTTAGCGTAACTGCCCGAATCCGACAGCACTAAATCATAATTTGATAAATCCAGCTGTTCGACCGCATAAGGCATTAATATTGGAAAGTAACGATGCCGCGAAGCTGCCAAAGGTATTTTCTGTAAAAACGAGGTTTTTACTTTTCTTTTTTCAAACGCAAATCCGGTAAGCTTCGAGTCATAAACAAGTGTATATATAGGCGCCTCGGGAAACATTTCGCAAAACGCGCTAAGAACCCTTTCCGCCCCGCCATATTGATTTAAATAGTCGTGGACTAAAGCAACGCGCATATCAAATTATAATAGCATATATTTTATAAAAAAAATAAGGGTAGAATAATCTACCCTGCTTTATGCTATCTATATGCCCATCGGTGGGATCCTCCACTTAGCTTTGCCAATTCCGGGGACACGGGACCGGAATAACGCCCGAATCCTAGCAATCCTTCCTTTTTTGGCTTTACCAGATACACTTCATTTAATTTTATTGACTTGATCGACGAAGCAGAAGAAAAACCCGGAAACCAGAATCTCCATCTTTGCCACTGTCCGGGTTGAAACAATCTCCACATGCCATAGCGATCATAATGCCATAGGGCTTGTATGTTCTCTATTCCTTCAAGGTCTTCCGGCCTCACCATAAGATCTTTGAGGCCGTAAATCTTTTCGATGCCCCGCTGATCTTCGTAAGAGGGGGCTAGCAGCAACATTCCTTCATTTTCGTAAGACATAACGGTATTTCCTCCATCCGTGGGATGGTCTGCCAGGCCAAAAGCATGTCCTATTTCGTGAGCAAATACATGCACCCAATTATGGTACATGTCGAGCCGAGGGCTATCAACACTTCGATTTACATAAACTTCTGACCTTAGTATCTTTCCGGGTTTGTCGCCAAGTGGATTGCCATTAATATCGTAGTTCACGCACACTCCCCATGCGGACTTGCCTATCGCGGACCATCTATTAAATGGATATTCGTTTCCATCACGCTCATAAATATCTATGCGCACGCCGCCCGTGCCTTTGTCTGGGTTTAGGAAAAACCTAGACCCAACAAGATCATTCCATCGGGCAAGCGCTTCTCCGCATTCCTGTTTGTGATCCCTGACAGAGTCGTCAATAAAAACTTTCACGTATATCGATTTTCCGTTCCAGCTTGACCAGCCATGCGCCGGAAACGCGCTATTACATTCTTCGCCGGTGATACAAAACGGATGAGACATCGGGCACCTCCCTTGCCCGCCATCGCTGAAGCGACGGCGGGCTTATATTTTATTTTTAATATTCTGTCTTCCTAAATATCAATATCCCTAACGTCTTTAGCAGTATAACAATATCTCTCTTCAACGACCAGTTTTCTATGTAGTATCTATCGAGTTTAACCTCCTCTTCAAATGTCAATTTTTCCGCTCCTGATATTTGGGCAAGGCCTGTAACTCCGGATTTTATAGCAAGAACTTTTTTGTGATGGCGCTCGTACCTCGCAACTTCTTGCGGCTCATGGGGCCTAGGGCCAACAAGACTTAGATCTCCCCGCAGAACATTAAATATCTGGGGAAGTTCGTCAATGCGCTTTGAGCGAATAAATCTGCCTATTCTTGTTATTCTGGGGTCGCCCTTCATCTTAAATAACGGCCCGTCTCCCCGTTCGTTGCCGGATATCAAATATTGTTTATATTTTTCCGCATTATATACCATAGAACGGAATTTTAGTAAATAAAACTCTTTTCCCTGCCCCACTCGCTTGAGTTTTGCAAATACAGGACCTTTTGTATCCCATTTTATAAGCAGCGCGATTACCAAAAAAAACGGCATCAAAAGCGGCAATAGTAAAATAGATATTACAACGTCCGTGATACGTTTTGTAACCAGCCCCCAACCCTCAAGATTTGTTCTTTTTAATTCTATTAGCGGGTTGCCGTTTAAAACATCAATATCGATATTTCGGGATATTGATCCGAAAAGATCCGGTACGAACTTTAAGTCAACCCTGATATCTTCACAAAAATTTACCAGGTCTATAACAGCGTCGCGATCAAAATTATGGCTTGCCAGTATGATTTTATGCGCACCAGGGTTTTTAATAGTACTTTTTATCTGTTCCAGATTTATGTCATGGACATGTCCGAGTAGAGAGTAACCGAGATTAGGGTTATTGTGAATTTCATCTTTTATAAGATTAGCTTGCTCGCCCGCGCCCACAAGAAGAACCCGTTCAATCCCAAATCCGTATTTTTTCATAAGCATAGTGCGAATTTTAGCCGCGAAAATTCGCCCTAACGTCACAAAAATTATTCCAAAAAACCAAGCCGCAAGCAGAATAAAACGGGAATCAAACCAATCTCGTTTAAAAAACATAAATATGATAATTATCATCATTCCCGCTGAAATAGACACTATGGCCTGAAAAAATTCTTCAAGCTGTCCCCTCTTAACTCTTGCCTTATAAAATCCTGATATCGCAAAAACTAGAACAAAAAATAACGAAAGCGCGGTAGTCAGTGTTAGATAATGTAAAATAGGCAAGTCAAAAAGCACTGGCCGCCATTCGGATACAACCGGGCTCAACCTCAAGAAATAAGCGGCAAAACCTGCCGTAAGCAGCATTAAAAAATCCATAGGCACAAGAACCGCGTTGAATATAAAATCAGCTTTTCGCATTTCTGGATATTATAGCTATTTTTTAAAAAAAATAAAAGCTATCAGTGTGATAGCTCTAAGTTGCTCTGCAAATGGGGCGCTTAACGCCGAACAAGGTATATCCGCTTTCCTTAAAGTCCTCCAGTGACCAAGTAGCGGAGGGGCCGGGTTTTGCATTGTGGAGAAATGCCCGTCGCAAATTACTGACTAGCCCGCTTCCACCAAAATCAAATCCTATAAATACTGCGGTGTGAAACTTTTTAAAAAGGTCATCGTCAGTATAAACGTTCTCGCCACTAAAGTTAATACCTGGAGGCAAAAAGAAATAAATATCGAAAACGCTCAGCTCGCCCTCACAAAATAGATCCCAAAGGATGTTCGGACGGCGGTACCAGCCACCTATTACGCACTTAGTATATTTGGTATCTAGCCATAATTCCCTCGAGCCAAAGCGACCATCCGGCTCCATGGACAATTGGTCATCTATATAAAAACCTGCTTTGCGTTCGACTCCCAAAGTGAAGAGTTGGCAATTCGCTCCACCTGATGTGTCGGCAAGGAACTCGTCCACTGAAGTATTGCCCGGGTGCCTGCTTATCTCATATCGTATGCCGATAAATTCACTAAGGTCAACACCCTTGACGATCAGTTTTTCCATAACGCCTCCTAAATTAAAAGTATTGTAAAACAACTACAGGCAATGTAGCATATATTATTATGATTATCAAGCCCATAAAAACCCGTCCATTTATGCCCCCAAAGGACGATTTACAAGAGCTTCTCAGGGGTCTCGCCCGCGCTCGAAAATCAGGCGCGATTATTAACGACGGAGTTATTATAGTTATCACTTCAAAAGTAGTCGCGATATCACAGGGACGATGCGTGAAAATAAACGACCTTGTTGATAAGTATGAACTTGTTAGAAAAGAGGCAGACGAATATCTAGGCAAAGATAAAATGCCCACAGGTTATAGTTTCATCCTTACCATCATGAATAATATTTTAATGCCGACCGCGGGAATTGACGAAAGTAATGCTAATGGCTATTACATACTTTGGCCGGAAAAGCCGTTTGCGACTGCTAAAAAAATTTATAATTTCATCAAAAAAGAATTTAATCTAAAAAAATTCGGCGTAATAATCTCAGATAGCCATACTACTCCATTGCGCTGGGGCACAATGGGCGTCGCTATCGGCTTCTGGGGATTTAACCCGCTTAAAGACTATCGCGGCACAAAAGATATTTTTGGCCGGAAATTAAAAGTAACCCAGGTAAATCTAGCAGATTCTTTAGCGATAGCTGCCGTTGCCACTATGGGTGAAGGCAAGGAGCAAACTCCTATTGCCGTAATCAGCGATATTGATTTTATAAAATTCGGCAATTTTAATTTTCTGAAAAAAAATCCGCTTGCAATAAGCAGGAAGCAGGACATATACGGCCCGATTCTAAACGCGCTTGAGTGGAATAA
>CAYVZN010000020.1:9245-11495 GCA_964456125.1 uncultured Candidatus Saccharibacteria bacterium | reverse complement strand
GTACTTCTAGTTGTACTGGCGCTGGAGGTCCGCCTAATGAATGCTTCGGGAATTCGTTTAACTGTTCTAATGTTTGTATAGATAACACGGCCGATTTTGGCGGTTCTCAATTTTGGCATATTGTTACGACCGACTTCCCCTTGATAACCACAAAGGGATGTTACGATTAAAGCTAAAGAGTATCTATCCTCGAATGAGATACTGAAGTGAAATCTACCGCTGTGAAATGGCGTAACAAAAAATCGCGCCGATTTCTTAAGGATTATTCGGGCATAGCTTTTTCAATTGTGAGCCTTGATCAGGAAAAAAATAAGGAATATAAGCATCCGCAGATATTCCCGTGGGAAATTTAGGCCTTTTTCGTGCATACATCATGGGCTTGTTTTTTGTCGTAGGATATTGTATAAAATCAACCAGTACCTAAAAACAAGGCAAAAACAAGGGGTGGAGTGAGATGAAAAAGAGCAAAAACGTCTTGATGGTACAACCCGCGTCTGCCGGTGGAAATTTCGAATACGTCGCGATTCCAAGACAAGGATTGCTGTTTCTCTCGCAGGCATTGAAGCAGCATAACAATAACGGCAACGGCTCTTTCAACTACGGGACCCGAATATGGTTTGAAGAACGGTTTGAAGAAATAGATCCGCGTGCCGATCTCCACGGAGTAGATATTCTGATGATTAGCGCGCTTATCAACGAAGCGCCGCGCGGATATCAAATCGCAAGAGAGGCGCGAGCGCACCATCCAGAACTTGTGATTATCGGCGGGGGTCCGCATATGAGTCCTCTGTCGGAAGAAGCGCTCGCCCAAGGATTTGACGCTATTGTTAATAGAGAAGGGGAAGATATTATAGGACACCTGTGCGATGTGCTTTTGACTCATAACGGCAACAACCGTTACAGCTACCTCGCTAGAATCCCGGGCATATCGTATCTTCTAGACGGGAATCTGACGCAAACGAAAAGGACCGGACTTGTAGATCCCGGGTTTTCCCGCGTGCCGGATTTTGATGCCATAGAAGCTCTGAGCCCCGGCACTCCGCTTATGGGTGGAGTCATAGAGACAACCCGCGGCTGTACCGAGAAGTGTACGTACTGCCAGGTCATCCAACAATTTTTGGGATACCGTTTGGTCGCGCGAGACGTAGAACTTGCGCGCCTCGACCAGCTTCAGAAGCTTGCGGCAGACGGAATTATACATGCTAGCCGCAAGGGCGAGTTTAGTATTTTTATCTCGGATGATCTTCATCCTCCGCCTCTTCGAGTCGTCAAATACCGCGACGAACGCCTTGCGCGGCTCAAGGCATGGAAAGGGCGAACCAATAACATGTACATGACTTGCCAGGCAAGGACTGAGATTGCGGAAGATCCGGAACTTGGCAATGCCATGCTGGAAGCGGGTATCAGGATGCTGTATTTAGGAGTAGAATCCGATAACGCGGAAAATCTCAATATCGTGAAAAAGCGTCAACAGCCGGGCGATGTAGATCGGCATCTGCATAAACTGCGTGAGATGGGGTTCAAAATAGTCGCGATGACTATAATCGGTCTTCCTTATGATACGGAAAAGAGTATAATGAACATGGCCGACTGGGTTAGTGAAGTAAGCGATTGGCAGACGGCGAATTTTTTAACACCATTGCCCGCCACTTCCAACTGGCTACTGCCCCCTCTTGCCGCCGATGGCAGTGAACTTCCGTCTGATGAGCAGGGGAACGTGCCGCCGGAAATAGGCATGCGCCCATATCATCTCTACACCGGAAGGCAATTAGTCCACAAAGATGAACGCTGGACCATGGCGGCTTCCAGGGAGTTGTATGACCAATATAGCGCGAAACTCAACCCCGTAGACGATTTTTACAAGTCAATCTTAGGCGCAAGTATAATAGTGCATGCGCGAAAATGGGCTGCGTATATCGCGCCTTTCTTTAGCGCTAATCCTTCGTTAGCCGAACAAGTGAAGCAGGCAATTAGCCGGCCTTCACAAGCGCGCTTGGAAGATCTGCGAAGACTTCTGGCGCAAGAAACAGCGAGTAATAGTATCAGCAAAACCCTCTCGGAGGGCGTAAGGTTGGTCAAGAGCTTCACGCATCTGCATGGCTACGCACCCGCGCGGAGATAATTTACAGCCGAATTGCAAAAGACAATTCGGCTTTTTAAAAACACGTATTTTAATTTGTGCCCCCACGAGGAGTCGAACCTCGATCAAAGGATTAAGAGTCCTCTGCTTTGCCATTAAGCTATGGAGGC
>CAYVZN010000020.1:3268-9145 GCA_964456125.1 uncultured Candidatus Saccharibacteria bacterium | reverse complement strand
GCAACGCTGTTATTATACGCGCATATTGCGAGACAGACAAGGTTATGCTATAAAAGAAATAATGCTAACCCCCAAACAAAAAATCAAATTAATCGAAGAATATAAACTCCATAAAACTGACACCGGATCAGCCGAGGTGCAGGTTGCCTTGCTTACAGAAGAGATAAAACGTCTCGTGAAACACTTAAAGGCCCATATAAAAGACAACCACTCAAGACGCGGATTATTAAAGATGGTGTCGAAGCGAAAAAATCTTTTAGATTATTTGAAGAGAGAAAGCTCAAAGCGGTATAACAGTATTATTAAAAAGGTGGGATTGAAGAAGTAGTGTTAGTGTTATGCCAATCAACAAATCTTATGCGAATTATGCAAATTGCGAATACTTGTGTATAAGTCTATTCGCAATTCGCAGATTGGCATTGAATTCACAGATTGGCATAACATCATTGGCATGGCCATTAAGCACAAAGCCCAGCGCGTAGCGGTATTTATAGACGTACAAAACATGTATCACTCGGCGAGAAATTTATACAAACGCCGGGTTGATTTTAGCGCGATCTTGGAAGCGGCAGTCGCGGGCAGGCAGCTTATACGGGCTTTTGGATATGTTGTGCGCACAGAATCCGGAGAAGAAAAACAATTCTTTGAAGCCCTAGAACGTCTGGGTATAGAAACAAGGGAAAAGGACTTGCAAATATACTATGGCGGTATGAAAAAGGCGGATTGGGACGTGGGCATGGCCATAGACGCGGTTCGCCTTTCCAATTCCGTTGAGGTCATAGTCATAGTGAGCGGTGACGGTGATTTTATTCCGCTTGTTGAATATTTAAAAAATCAAGGCAAACAGACAGAAGTTATAGCGTTCGGCAAAAGCGCTTCCGGTAAGCTTCGCGAAATGGCAGATGACTTCGTTGATTTATGCGAAAATCATGACCAGTATTTGTTAAAAGGAATAGTTAAAAGTAAAGAAGAGAAGGAGAATAAGTAAGAATAGGTCAGGCCTTAATTTTCAAATTTTAATTTTCATATAACCCCGCTATCTATAGCAACACCTACCTCACCCCGCCCCCTGCCTACCGGCAGGCAGGCCCCTCTACTTAATAAGGAGGGGGGGGAACCCGCATGAGACGTATTTAGAGAGCTCCCCTCCTCCGACTATAGTCGGAGGAGGGGTAGGGGGTGAGGTAATGTGATTGCTGCAAGGTGAAAATTAAAATTTGAAAATTTATAGCACAGCTGCCCCCCTTACTACTCTCTTTTCTAACATTTCATGTCAAAACCAAAAATATATACTCTCGACTTAGGCGGTCGTGAACTTTCTATAAAACTCGCCGGCTGGGCAGACCAGGCAAACGGCTCCGTTATAGTTCAATACGGAGAAACAGTGGTTCTTCTAACCTGCGTTATGTCCGCGATGCTCCGCGAAGGAACAGACTATTTTCCCTTATTAGTTGATTATCAGGAAAGATTTTACGCCGCGGGAACAATTAAAAAATCCCGATTTATAAAGCGCGAAGGGCGCCCCTCCGACCAGGCAACCCTCACCGGAAGAGTGATAGACAGGTCTATAAGACCCCTATTTGATATGCGCATGAGAAACGACATCCAGGTCGTGGCTACCGTACTCGCCTTTGACAAAAAGAATGATCCCGATATTCCATCTCTAATCGCGTCGTCAGTCGCGCTTTTCATTTCCGACATACCTTGGCGCGGCCCGATAGGAGCGGTAAAAGTGGGCAGGATAAACAAAGAATACATATTAAACCCGACAATAGAAGATTGCAAAAACAGCGATTTGCTGATAACTCTCTCCGGCACAAAAGATAAGATTAATATGATAGAAGCCGCGGCCCGCGAGATTCCGGAGGAAGAAATGCTCGAAGCAATGGAATTTGGGAAAAAATACATACAAAAAATTATAGAGTTCCAGGAAGACATAGCTAAAGAAAACGCTGTTCCCAAAAGAGAAGTTCTCCTCAATGATATAGACGACGCCTTGAAACAGGAAATCGGGTCGTTTTTGGACAACCGTTTAGAGACAGTACTATTCGAGGACTCCAAGAAAGAAAGAGTAAGCGCCGTAAGCGAATTAAAACAGCGCCTTGGGGAATTTTTACAGAAAAAATACCCCGAAAATAAGGGCAACGTATCCATGGGCTTAGATTTTTTTGAGAAAAAAATAGATGAAGTTGTCCATAAAAATATTCTTGAAAACGAAAAAAGAGTGGACGGAAGAAAACTCGATGAGCTTCGGCCGTTAAGCTCCCAGGTTGCAGTTGTTCCTCGCGTCCATGGTTCTGCTTTATTTATGCGGGGGAACACCCACGCGTTTGTAACTTCAACGCTAGGCACCCCCGGAGATGAGCAGATTATTGACGAGATGGAAGGGGAGTATAAAAAACGCTTTATGCTGCACTACAACTTTCCTGGATTTTCCGTGGGGGAAGTATCTCCCATGCGAAGTCCGGGGCGGCGAGAAATAGGCCATGGCGCGCTCGCCGAAAAGGCGCTTGAACCCCTTCTTCCTTCTAAAGACGATTTTCCTTATACAATACGCATTGTCTCTGAAATATTATCATCAAACGGATCTTCTTCTATGGCCTCTGTATGCGGAGGATCTCTCGCTATGATGGACGCGGGAGTGCCTATTAAAAATCCTGCCGCAGGCATTGCTATGGGGCTTATGACTGGCGAAGGCGGAGAGTACAAAGTGCTTACTGATATTCAGGGCCCGGAAGACCACTATGGAGATATGGATTTCAAAACTGCCGGCACGAAAAACGGCATCACAGCTATACAAATGGATGTTAAGATAGACGGCGTCCCCATAGAAGTTCTCGGGAAAACAATGAAGCAGGCAAAAAAAGCGCGCATGGAAATTCTTGAAAACATGCAAGGCGCTATATCAGAACCCAGGGAATCGCTCTCTAAGTATGCTCCCAGGATAATGGTTATTCAGATAAATCCAGAGAAAATACGAGAAGTAATAGGCCCAGGAGGCAAGATAATAAATCAGATAATAGATGAAACGGGCGTATCAAGCATAGATATAGAAGACGATGGCAAGGTGTATGTGGCGGCAGCCGCGGAAAGCGAGGATGCCGCGATTAAAGCAATCGAATGGATCAAGGGTATAACTCGAGAAATTAAAATAGGAGAGGTTTTCGCGGCGAAAGTCGTCAAAATTACCGACTTTGGCGCGTTCGTAGAGTTAACCCCAAAACAAGAAGGCCTGGTGCATGTTTCGCAATTATCAGATAAATATGTCAAAAATGTTGAAGACGTAGTTAAGCTGGGGGACACTATTCGCGTAAAGGTAATCAGGATAGATGAACAAGGAAAAATAGCGCTGTCAGCAAAAACACTAAACTGACACGGAACAATACACTGAACTGACACGGAACTTTCTGTGTCTGTTCCGTGATATCCATGGAGGGAAAAATATCACAAATTAGAACAATGGCACAGGACTTGGAGGCGGCAAAGACCCCCAACGCAAAACCGGTTTCGCAATCCATTACTATGCCGCAACCGAGTATTCGGAAGCTATCTGAAATATTAGCCCAAGCTCAAACCCGAGTACAAACCCCTGCTGCCGCGGACAAGCCTCCAACGCAAACGCCTCCTGCCTTAAAACTCGAGGAAATACTACCCATAGAGCCCTCGGACCCGCTTCGCCAAAGCTCGAGCGAGGCGAGCAAGTCCTTCGGCCCTGAGCCTAGGACCGAAAAGCTCAGGGAAAGCCTTTTCGACACAGCTCGCGGCACGCCATTTCCGGCACCTATGCGCACGGCTTTGCGCGAGGCCCCATTGAATCTGCCAACAGGCCTTCCGGAAGAGATTCAAACTAACAGGAGGGAACATTTGCCCGCCTCGCGATCAGACGAGACGCTAAAACCTCTAACTGCCCCGTCTCCGGATATTAAACCTAAAGTACTGTCGCCGGAGGAAATTTTAGGATTTACTACACCAAAACCCAAAGGGGCAACGTTGCCAAGATATGCTCCGGAAGAAAAAATACCCTATGCCCAGAGCCCGTCTGTGGCCCCGATTCCGAAAAAAAATCTGGTCTCAAAAAAATTCGTTCTTTTTACCGGACTTCTCGGCGTAAGCCTTATTATCTCCGCGGGAGCAGTATATTGGAAAATCTTTGTCCGGGAAACTCCTTTAGAGCCCGTAGTACCCGTAATAATTGAAGAACCTAAAATAAACGAGCAGCCCATGCCCGAAGCCCTTATTAGTTATGGCGCGATAGAGGTTATTGAAATTGATAAAATCTCATACAGCAACTTGAAGTCAGAATTGGATAAACTGAAAAACATGCCTTTCCCCGCGGAATTTTTAGTCTATACGCCCGTTAGATTGAAAACCGACAAAAATATAACCTATCTTACGGTTCAAGAACTTTTTTCCGGACTCCAAATTAATGCTCCGGGAGCGCTTATTTCTCAAATAAACGAAGATTTTACTCCTTTTCTGTACAGCCAAGAGGAGGGCGCTGAAAGACTGTGCATAGATGCTGGCATTCCAAACAAACAATGCTACGGCCCAAGACTCGGTCTTGTAGTTGGGATATCTGATCCGGATCGCGTTTTTTCTATAATGAGAGAATGGGAAAAAACTATGGTTAGCGATTTACGGCCAATTCTCTTTTACGAACCCCAAGAAAAACCCGAGGGATCGTTTAAGGCCGGGGAATACAAAAATCTTGAAACGAATTTTATAAATCTCCCCATACCAACTATGTCCATAGACTGGATTCTCGCGGATAATTATCTCATAATCGCCACATCAAAAGAAGCCGCGAGAAAGGTCGCGGACAGACTGAAATGACCCCAATCGTATCATCTATAATTCACACAATTCTCTTCTATGACGCCGTAGGTAAAGTGGCGCTTACTAAGCTAGAACTATATAAATATATTATAAACACGCCCGATCTGCCCGCGTTTGGTAATTTCTTGAAAATATTAGACCAAGAATGGCCGACACTTCAGCCGCACATAAAACGCGCGCGGGGGTTCTACTTCCTAAAAAAAAATGAAGCGGGATATTCCCGCAGAATTCATATCGGGAAAACCGGCATTAAAAAATGGCGTACAGCAAGAATAATGATCCGCGCCATGTCTTTTTTACCGTATGTGCGCATGGTGGCCGTAACCGGCTCTCTTGCGCTTAATACTACCCACAGAGAAAGCGACATTGACGTGCTTATTTGCGCAAAGCACGGCCATATATGGACGGCGAGAATTCTTGTAACAGCCCTTATGCACATACTCGGGAAAAGGCGCCACGGAAAAAAAATATCAAATAGAATTTGCCTTAATCATTATATATCTGACAAGAGCGCGGATTTGGGTCCTCGAAATTTATTCTCCGATCATATCTCAAAGACTATGATCCCCGTATGGTCGCGTACTAAAGAAAGCCTTGCAGAGAGGCTGCTAACGAACACGGTGGCCAAGCCCCTGGAGTCTTTTCTGCGCGCGGCTCAAATACGGAAAATCAAGCATAGGGAAGTTATTTTTGAAGACAGCGCCTTGGTTTTCCATCATCCAAGGCCGCAGAATCAAGAAGCGCTTTATTTATATAAGCAAAATTTATCCCACTTCGCTAAAGCTACGCGGGACAAGTAAGCTTGTGGAGTTTTATCAACAATTTATCCACATATAGACACTTGACAAATTTTTTGTACTGCGCTAGTATTAAGATAGTTCGTTAGAACAAGCTCTGCTAATTACCGGAACATAAACCGAAAAATTGGCAAAGCTTCAAGCGATCTTCGAGGGGCGCCAAGTCCTACGGAACAAAACGAGGAGAGGCTACTGACGTCCCTCGAAGAATTCATTTTATTTACTATCTACCCTTTGCGCACGC
>CAYVZN010000020.1:0-3168 GCA_964456125.1 uncultured Candidatus Saccharibacteria bacterium | reverse complement strand
GAAGTAGAGGAATACCTAACCCGCCTTCCCGTGGAGCACTCTTATGAACTTCGCGTGCAAGCCATAAACGAAGCCCTCACGCGCATAAAAAATGGCACTTATGGCAAATGCGCGAAATGCAAGAAAAATATACCCTTGAAACGCCTCGAAGCGTACCCTGAAGCAAAATTCTGCCTCAAGTGTCAGGGACAACAGTAATCCTATAAGTCAAAACACTTCTTATCCGCGGGCGGGCATCTTGGATCTGCTCAAGGGTATGCTTTCTTAAAAGATACTCGTTGCGATCAAGAAATTTTAGATTAAACATAACTCCATAGCATACATGCTATGGAGTTTAATCAACAATCCGCTTTATTTTACAGAGTAATAAACGATGCTTGAGTTGATGTCGCGGTATTGCCGGCCGCGTCAGCCGAGGAAACAATGAAATAATAAGTAGTGCTTGCGTTTAAGCCAGGCAAAAGTATTGAGTGGATCAAAATCTTAGCTGGGGAACTAACTACAGGGGCGCTGGATATGATAACCGGCGTTGAGGTCGCGTAAAATACTTTAGAATCCGCCTTTTCGTCCGTATTCCACGTTATTGCCACGGTGGTCGTGGAAACACTATACGAGACATTCGATATTACAGGTGAAACTATATCGTCTCCGCACTTACCCAGAACATCTTTATGATCCAAGTGGGCATCCAGGGCAGGAAGCGCTATTTCTATTGTTTTGCCCTTATGGCAAATAACCGTTTTTTTATCAATAAATAATTCATCTTCGTCGCCGTCATCTTCATCGTCTTCGTTATTCTCTCCTTCTTCGTTATTCTCTTCCTCGTCGTGGCCTTTGCCATGGTCGCCATGGTCTTTGTCTTTTTTGTCAAACTTAAACTTATCCTTTAGGCCGTTGCTAGATGCCTCTATTTCTATCTTTATTTTATTGTTATTATCCTTTATTTTCACTTCAACTTCATCCAAATTAGACACATGGTCCTCCGCAAAAATATTTAGTCTGTCTATAACTCTTCCCACTGCCTGCGCCGCGGCAATTTCATTTCTTTCCTCAAGGTCAGTTTTTGTCTGTTCCAGACGATCCAGGGCAACAGACAATGCTACTTCTGATTTGTGTATATTATTTGGACTCGTTGCAGTAGCCGAGCTTAGCTCGGACGTTGCCGCATGATCCGCGCCGAACAACCCCCCCGCCAAAACAACCTTCACTTCTTCCAGGCGCTCTTCCGCAAATTTAATTTTTAGCTCATCTTTCTTTTTATCGGAAGAAATTACGATCTGAATTTTTTCAACGGCAACATCAATGGGGAAAAGCAGATCTCCGGGCTTGGCGTTGCCGGCGGCCGCTACTGTTGCCGCGGAGCTTGCGATGATCGCAAAACCCACGAAACTTGCCATTATCAGTTTTGGATTAAACATACTAAAGATGTTCATTTTATTAAATAAAGACTTACGCGCATGAATACGCCCTTCTATCCTGGCCTCTATTTTAGACCAGAGCATGCGTTTTTCTTTTTTGTTTAAATCACTTGTTAGATTATATGGTGATGTCATTTTTTTCAATTTCAAATATAACTTTTAATTTTTTAATAGCTCTGTGATGCCAAACTTTCGCCGTGGCTTCTCTGATATCTAGATTATTAGCGATCTCCCCAAATGTCATTCCAGAAAAGTACCTCATTTTTAGAATCTTCCTATAATTATCATTGAGCATAGCAATGTGTTTATCTACATAATGGGCTGTGTCTATTTTTGATTCCAGATTATTTATTTCTTGCGGGACTTTGTAAGCAGCCTCCGTGTAAACCGTCCTATGGGTCCTATTGGTCTCATAGGTCTTGTAAATTTTTCTTTTGGCTATTAAAAAGACTAGCCCGTAAAATGCTTTCTCTGATTTATATCGAAATTTCTTTAACCCATACCAAAGGTCAATAAAGGTCTCTTGCGTGATATCTAGAGCATCATCTCTGTTTGAAATGCGCGAGAAAACGTACGCGAAGATTCTATCGCTTGCTAGCTCAAATATTTTTTTGAATGCCTCCTTGTCGCCATTTTGGGCTTCTTCAACTAATACTTTTAAATCCATAGATGTATATGCGCATTAATAATATGCAATTCTAGAACAAAAAGGTTACAGAATCAAACTAAAATCCCTCCGATTGAAATCGGAGGGATTAATCTTCGTATAATCTTCGATACTCTATGGGCCTGCCGTCTTTCTTGGCCCGTTCTATTCCTTTTCTCATGCCAGTGGAAATTCCGAAATCTTCATATACAACCGTTGCTTCAGCGGCCAAAGCCCAACTAAGACCCGCGTCTATACCAAGTTCGCGTTCTTGAGGAATTTCGTCTTTCAGAATTCCAGGCTGCGTATACAGAAGATGACTAGCAAATGGGGCCTCTCCTCTTTTGAGGCAGTCTCGCATGCATTCCCTGGCATACATTGTATGAAATTCAACATCTCCCGCGTATGGGCTTTCCAACTGAACGCGTCGCATCATGATACCTCCTTATCCCTAATTAAGTTACTGCCTATATATTACAGAGTACTGGTAAAAAAACAAGGCTAAATTAAAACCGGTCCGATTACAATCGGACCGGTTATGGCTTTCCCTTATTTTTCTTTCGTTTTCTACGGACAAGATTTTCAAGCTCCAGAATGTAATCTTTTCCGGAAGTTCTTGCGGAAAGATTCTGCAATGCTTTGGCAACTCGCAATACGTCTCCTGCTTTGTCCGGTTCTGTTTCAAGCGCCCTCTCCAACCACATTACCTGCTCTTGCACATTCTCTGATCTAAGGACGTTTGCAAGGCATGTTTGAAAATAACTAATCTCTATGTCCATGACGCCCCCTGCTGTTTGTTAATTTTCTAACAAACAGTATATCACGCGCGTAATTCTAAGACAACTAGACAATATTTACTGCTACCTGCTACACTTCATAGAAGAATATGCCATTAAAGACACAACCAAAAGTATACTCCGCGGCTCTCACCGGGCTTGATTCCCAGATTGTTGAAGTTGAGGCCGATGTTTCTATAGGAATGAACTCGTTCCAGATAGTGGGATTGCCTGATAAAACAATGGAAGAAGCTAAGGAGAGAATATCTTCCGCGCTCAAAAACAGCGGGTTCAAGCATCCCCGTTCTTTTAACCGCAGAACTGTTAT
>CAYVZN010000019.1:9868-12054 GCA_964456125.1 uncultured Candidatus Saccharibacteria bacterium | reverse complement strand
ACTTTATAGCCTAATTTGGAAACACGACGCTCGTGAGAGAATCGTGTTTCCTATATTAAGTTGTAAAGTGATCGCACAAGGCGATCGAGGGTGGAATAAATAAGCATATAGCTCATTACCCCACCTTCGATTGTCTCATGATTTCTTATTATTGTTGTTGCTGTTGTTGTTAATTTACAAGGGTATTATAGCATATATTAAACATTTTGTCAATAGGCGCCGATATTGGAGAGGGAATCATCGGCAACGCCTATGACCGGAGAGTTCGCCTTGGGGCGATAATCTAGTTCCAGCGCGGGATCGCCAACTATATTTTTGGCCGCGTTAGAAAGATCGTTTATGCCCGAGATATTATTATATATTGTATTTATTCTTTTTAGATAAGATTCGCTTTGATTATAGAACAAATTATAATCCAATATAAAATTAAACGCCGTATTTGCTTCATACACCCCTATAGCTCCGCCGCTAAAGATATTATTTTTAATAGTAACAGGACTGTTTGGAAAATTAGAGTCAAGCAATATAGCCGCGACACCCGCGGTTATTCCGTTATTTGAAAAAGTATTATGATCTATAGAGTACCCTCCCACAACGCCATTATGTATTATGGCCCCGTTCGCGTTATTTCCAAAAAATATATTGTGATTGATGTCGGGCGCGGAGTTTCCAATTATTTTTATTCCGGCGTAATTATTCTTAATATGATTGTTCCTGATCACCGGCGAAGCATTTTCCAGCAATATCCCATAATTATTTAAACTTGAGTCTGAAACACTAAAGCCCTCTATCACAGTCGCTGATGTGGTATTTTTTAAAGTTACAACGCTTCCTCCCGCCTGGCTCGTATTATCGGATTTAATGCTAGTATTCTCCCAACCGGCGCCTTTGAGTATTATATCCTTGCCGTTGATTTCTATATTTTCTTGATATATACCCGAAAGAACACATATCTTTTCTCCGGACTTTATTGCATCTATAGCATTTTGAATTTTAGTATGGCTAGTTGGCACCTCGGCATTGCAATCCGTAGTTGTAAACGAATTTATTTCCCCTTGGGATCTATTGCTTCCGGAGTCCGTGGAAATAACTTTATAAAAATATTTTGTCTTGGCAGTAAGGCCGGATAGATTAGCGTTATGGTTAAAAGTACTCGCAGCTAAAAGCGCCGTGCCGGTCACAGATAAATTCAGATTATCATAAGATACGCCGTACTCCACAAGCGTATCGCTGTTTTCGTTCGTATTCCATGAAATTAAAGCAGAATTTGCAATAATCTTTAACGCGCTAATGTCAGAAATTATCGGAGGAATAACGTCTGTTGCCGGCGCCGGTTCCCGTTGATATCGCTCCGGAAAAATATCTCGCGCCGTGTACGCCGTTCTTTCTGGATAAAAATCAGGAGACGCTTCGGTGTGGTTTATGTAATAGATAGCATCCCAATCGTATCCCGCTTCCTCGAATTCCGAAGCACTTATATTGAGCCATCGCCTCTCGCCCACATCGCTGCCTTGTGAAGAAGAAACCCTGTATACTTTTGGATTCGCTATAGATCCATCGGCGTTTATTTCTATAACAAGATCGGAAAACTGATATTGATCTAGCGTGCTTTGCGAAACTGTTTTTACGTTTTCCCATTTCAAATGCGCGTAAGAATTAAAAATTGCGGGATTCAATATCAATCTCTTAAATTGCTTATTACTCTTTAATTTAACAATGTAAATATCAAAACTATCTGATGCAGAAATCAAATCGCCGTCTTTAATATTTATATCCTGCCCCAACACAAAAACCGGCAAAGCAAGAAAAACGATTGCACAAATAAAAATTACTCTAGCCATGAATATATTATATCACATTTATTTCACATTCGCCCCTTCTTCGTACCAGGAGAGCTCTGACTGGTTTATTATATAAACCATATCCCACAAGCGGCCTGTGGAAGAGAATTTTTCCGGGGTCATGTCGAGCCAGTGGCGGGTGCCATCGCCGTTTATTTCATAAACTTTTTCGTCATTAAAAGCTCGCACAAGATACGAATCGCTATAACTATTCAACACTTCTTGAGACACCACCTGTACCGCGGCAAAATTTAGATGTCCATAAAAATTAAAGATATCAGCGCTCTGAATCCAGCGCTTATAGCCGCCTTGAACTATGTATACTTTATAACCGCCCTCGGCGCG
>CAYVZN010000019.1:8433-9768 GCA_964456125.1 uncultured Candidatus Saccharibacteria bacterium | reverse complement strand
TAATCCAACGCGGGGTTTTTGTAGCAATAAATATTGACCGGCTCAAGCGAACAGTTGTTCACAAGATTTGCAATGGTCCAATTTGTGTAAACATCGGAAAAATTCTCCTTAAATCCAAAAGTCGCTAGAGCTTCGTTGAAACTTTCTATGCCGATTTTATCATTCTGAATCATAGCGGCTATAAAAGAACGGCCATAATGATCCAGAATATACTGCCCAAAAAGATTTGCGGACGCGTAATCCGGAGATTCATTTTCCCATTCCAAAATCGCATCAGATGGAGTTTGGAGGTACACCGACGCGCGCGCTTCCAAATTGCTTCCACCGTATACAACTAACGCGTCGTACCCCAAAATAGTAGAGGCAATTTCAGAACGAAGTTCGTTCAGCCAAATTTCTTCCTGAACGCCATGTTTTATTGTTTTTTGGTTAAATGTGATTAAATGCTGAAATTCATGAGCCAAAAAAGACCTGGCTCGAATATTATCAATATGAAGAGCGTTGAGATACACCATTTCTCTTGCGTTAGAGCTCGCAACTTTTTCCCGCGCGAAACCGTCTTGTTCTCGAAAATATCCCCCCGCGTCTTTTATCATTTCAATTATCAATACTGTAATCTTGGAATCGCCGTCTATTCCGGGATTATTCTCATCGCCAAAAAGAGCTTTTAATTTTGGATAGATAACATTATCAAACTCATCAGAAAGATTTTTTATTTCGGATGTAAAATTAGCTCTCTCAAGCGACGTCAGATTACTCCAGTACTGATCGGAAATATACCAATACGCGTTTACGCCTGTATGATGAAGCGAAGCATTAATTCGCTCCCTGCCTTGTGAATCGTAAATAGAGTCAACAAAAAAACTAAGCGTATCTGCTTGCGCGTAGTTTGCAAAAACAAGCCCGATGCTTATTAGGAAAACTAATTTGAAAATTTGAAAATTGCCTGCCCGCCGTAGCCTTGCTGTGCTCTCCGAAGCTTTGGCTAAGGACGGGGCGAAGGCGGGATAATTGATAATTGAAAATTCTATAGTTCTTTCAGAAGTTCATCTATTTGCTTTTTTACATCCGGACTTGGATCAAAACTTTTTGCCTTGAGAGCCGTCTCTCGGGCTTCTGTTATAAATCCCGCCTTTTTATAGAGTTCCGCCAACTGAAAATGAGCGGCGGCGCTCGTTTGTCCGTCTTTGCTCTCGGTAATTTCCTTGCTCCAGACAATAGCTTTGTCGAATTCGCCAAGCTGTTCGTAAGCAAAAATCAAGCGGGAAATATAATATGTAGTAAGTGGAAACTTATTTTCGCTGAATAACTTTTCAAACGCATCTTTGCCTTTCT
>CAYVZN010000019.1:0-8333 GCA_964456125.1 uncultured Candidatus Saccharibacteria bacterium | reverse complement strand
CCAAGAATCAGATGATGTCTAAAATCAAACGGATTTTCTTCGGTGATTTTTCTCATTATCGCTTCTACTTCAACTATGAAACTCGCGGGAATATCTTCATTATCTTGCGCCCAGTTTACAACTTGATTCGTAAAAAATTCAGGAATCTGACGATTCCCCAGAGGGGTCGCGGAAAGCGCTTTCTTGTATAGCTCGATTTTTTCATTTAAGCCGGTAGAAGAACGGCTTATAACAACTCCCCAATTCGCCGCTTGATATGACTGAAATCCAAATGAGAAAAGAAAATACATTAAAAACAAACCTACCATTACCATGGAAAAGGGCTTTGGATTTGCGCGAGGGGCAATTATCTCTTCTTTTCCCGCGCTTGCTGCCGCAAACGCCAAGGTAAAACTAAACATCAGATAGGTATTGAGCATGTCAAATACAAGAAGATTCTGGACAAAGTAACTCGCGAGCGCCGCGGTTATAATCGCGGATAAAAACCAGTCTTTGCGCGATTGAAGAAGTTTTTTCCACAACACAAATAAAACCGCGATGAAAATAGAAATATACGAAATCAAACCGACTATGCCGGAATGAGTAAGGTTATCAAGAATAATATTATGGGTTCTATCAAACCAAATCTCACCTCCGCATTTGCTCATAACGAGGCATGGATTAAAATACTTCGCGAATGGAACATTGAAATTTTCAGGACCCCAACCCAAAATGGGCCGCTCCTTAATGCCTTGCCACGCCATATCCCACACAACTCTACGCGCTCCTATAGTACCCTCGTTCGAGAAAAAATACGGGAGCTTACTAAGAATTGCCTCATTTTGCATAAACGTTCCAAACGAGATAATTCCCGCAAGGATTACCCCGCCCACAAGAAGCAGGACAGCCAACTCACGCGCGAATTTTATTTTTCTTTCAAAAAACAGCCACGCGATTAAAATAATAAAAATACCTCCAAACATAGACACCAGCACGCCATATGAATACGAAAAAAGGATCGTCAGTACTATGAGCCCCAGCCCAATTCCATATAAAATCCTCTGCCAATCACCCTTGGACTTTACAAGGAGAAAAGACCCAAGAAAAACATTAAATAATAAATACGCCGCCATAAAACTGGAGTTCCCTATGGTTGAACCTGCTTGGGTGTTGAACGAAATCATACTTACGCCCACACGATCAAGAAGGAATATCGCGGCAACTAAAGATGACGCGATCATTGAAGCGCTTAAAAAACCCTTCCAGTCCTTAAATGTTCTAAATGTTGAAGTGAGAACAAAAAAGAATATCACAAGATGAATCCAGTGCACTGTGCCGGCCATACGCTCAAGAGTGCTCCAAAAACTGCGTTCTAAATTTACCCCGGTGAAAGACGTAAAAATAGTCACAAACAAAAAAACCCCAAGAGCTACGGATATGGGATTCCATTGAGGGCGAAATTGTTTATTTGGCAGCGCAAGGAGAACCCACGCGCCAAAAATAATTTCGGTAAATATCCAGAAGAATACGGTTTTGGGAACAACAAACGGGAAAAAGAAACTTGGATGCACTACAAGCGGCGCAAAAAGCGCGACATAAGCTCCCCAGCGAATAATTTCTATCAAAATCAAGGCGAATCCATTACCCGCAACGCTCGCCTGCTTATTGGGCTTGGATTCTGCGTAAGATGTCGCGCTTGAGGTGGTTTGTTTATATTTTTTTCGTCTTGACTTTCTTCCCATCGCGTAATAACTGCTCGTTTAATTTATCAACTGTTTTATGAAGCATTAAATCTATTCCTTGCTCTCTTGCGAACTGTATAAAAGTTTTTATATCCTTTGGCAGGCACGCCCCGGAATATCCGCGAAAACCTCCGTGCCATACGTCGAAATGACTGTCATTAATCCTCTTGTCATAAGTAAAACCAAGTTTCACTCTACTATAATCCGCGCCCATTTTTTCGCATATATCATATATCTGATTGGCAAAAACCACCTTATGGGCATAAAAAGTATTGAGCATATATTTTATAATCTCGGCTTCCTTAGCCGGCAGAATTAAACTCTGCGCGCGCGGCAGCATTGGCATAATCTCTTGCGCAATTTTTTTTGTTTTACTGTTGGTGTATCCCAAAATCTGTTTATCGGGATACGAAAAATCCTCCTTCGCGTAGGCCGCGGTTAAAAATTCGGGATTAAAAAGTATGTTTATTTTTGGAAATTTTTTTTGAAGATAATCAGCGGTTCCGGGAGGTATGGTAGATTTTAAAATAGCAATGCGGCCCGCCGGAATTTTTGCCAAATTTTCCTCTATGGCAGAAATATCAGCTCCGCGAAACACGCCGGGCTTTTTCGCGCGAGAAAATGGAGTGGGCAAACAAAGAAAAATTATAGTTTGTTTTAAAACCTCCTCGTGAGTGTTTGGGGTTGTTTGATACTTGTCCCAAATCTTTGCTTCTTTGAAATGATGCTTAATGGCGCTGCCCACATAGCCCGCGCCTATTATGCCAAATTGTGATGGCGTAAACTTTGACATTTTATTAGGTGAATTAGAAATTAGGTGAATTAGAAATTAATTCTCCTATTCCTTCTTTAAAACTAACCCTCGGCTCCCAACCCAATATTCTCTTTGCTTTGCTTATATCCGCAAGCGTATCTCGCACTTCCCCCGGCCTTTGAGCTATATACACATGCTCGCCGCCTATAATATCCGCTATCTCCTGCACGCTATGATTATCTCCCGCGCCAATGTTTATAATTTCCCCTCCTCCCCTCTCAACTTGGGAAGCTAAAATGTTTGCACGGGCAACATCGCTGACGTGAGTGAAATCTCGCGTCTGTTTTCCGTCTCCTACTATTGTAAGGGGCACACCATCGCGCTTCATTCGCAAAAATTTTCCTATAACAGTCGCGTACTCTCCCTCCGCGTTCATTCTTGGGCCATATACATTAAAATAACGCAGCGATATAGTATCAAATTTATATAATTCTGTAAACTCTTTGCAAAGCTCTTCGCCGATATATTTAGACAAGGCATAGGGATTAAGCGGCCTTGAGGGCATATCTTCAGATAGGGGCAGTTTATTTTGCGGACCGTAAGATGACGATGACGCGCTATAAACTACCCTCCCTACGCCGGCATCGCGAGCCGCTAAAAGCACATTTAAAGTGCCTGTGACATTGGATCTAAATGTCTCTGACGGATTTTCTATAGATCGGCCGATCCTTGGAATTGCCGCAACATGGAAAACTAATTCAATATCTTTAAATACTGGCTTTATCGCATCCAGATTTGCTATATCCAATTCAAAAAACTCCGCGTCTTTATGCAGATTGGCCTTATCTCCCGTAGAGAGATTATCAATAATAGTTACTCTGTGGCCGTCGTTTATAAGCTTCTCGGTGAGATTAGACCCAATAAACCCAGCCCCGCCTGTTACAAGTATATTTGACATGACTCTAAAATATCATAGACTTACGAATTATACAAGTTAGAGACACACACGCTCCCTTTCACAAAACAAAAATCCTGTAACGATACAGGATTTTATTGTTTCTTAATTTATATTGAGAGGTTGCTGCCTACGAATTCGACATTACGAAGACGCATCGCGGGAACAACTAAAGATTTTGGGTAAAACATGCCGTAGTTTTCCTGCCCCGAAATGAGCCGCGCTCTCGTCATCCCGTCAATGCGGGTAAGCGCGTCGAACGATCGCATCCGAAGCCGAAGAGGCGGACACACCGCTCGATATTTCCCGCCCTCCACCAAAAAAGTGCCGTGTCTTGTCGTCGCGGTAAACACTCCCTCGCGCGCGTCGGGCATGGAAGGATAATTTAAAAAGGTTGCGACAATCGTGGGCTCACCGCTTGCTGCCACAAGGTCATCGAATGATTCATTTCCTCCCGACATAACAAGACACAAGGGCATACATCCGGTATGGCCGGTGGAGTTTACCTGCGCTTTCTTCGCGGTCATTCCGTCATAGGGCACACTGCGTAAGATACCTTGATCAAGAATCGTAAGACGATCGCGCGCGCGGCCCTCAAAATCAAATGGAAGAGGGATGACAAGCGGATCCTGCCAATCATCGACAATAGTAACATCCTGCCCCGTGACGCGCTCTCCGATACGCTTTCCGCTCAAAAAAGATTGCCCGTCCAGCACCGCGAGGCCATTGAAAGAAAACATTGAAACCAAATATAGCCACTCCCCCACAGCGTAGTGCGAAAATACCGCATCATAATTAAGAGACCGGGCTCCATTTGCAAACGGATCTAAAAAGGGCAGGCGCTCCATCAACGCTGCGCGCCTGAATGCTTCTTCAATTGCTCCATCAACGTCAACCGCATCGGGCGTTGCCGCGGCGCGATCCGAGTACGAAGAAAGTCCCCCATCTCCTGTAACCGCAAACGAAAGAAAGGAATAGGAGGCCGTGTGGTAACGCGCAAGACCCAAAGTGTTCGCTACCCCAGTTTCGCATCCCGCGGTAAAAAAACGCGCGGATCCTTTAAGGCTTGTCCCTCGCGAGGACTGTTCTATGAGCCGGAAAGCCCGTTCTTTCACCGCAAGATCCTCTGTAAATTCCTGAAGATTCTGTAAAGATAACCTCTCTTCGGGAAGATCATCCGGCTGGCACAAAAGTTCTGGCAAATAAGGATTTTCCGGGACCTGTCGGAGCAAACTGCTACACGACTTTACGGTTTCGCGAATCGCCTTTCTGCTTAATTCTGAAGTGGTGACGCTTGCGGCGCGCAAGCCATCCCGAAGATTGATACTCAAAACCCCGGAATTTGCAGTAGGGGTTTGGTGTACCTGGCCCCATGCCGAGCGCATCGTTGATTCACGATACGAGAGAAACAAAGCTTCAGCGTCCAAACCAAGTTTTTGAGCCTCTAAAATAGCATAGGAAAGAATCTCTTGCGTCTGTGTTTTGCCCCGCATCAGTCACCTCCTTTTCTTTTCTTGCGATTGAATACGCGAACGTTTCTAAAAAGAGCGGGGGGCGCGCGGTGCCCAGTCATCATGATTTGGCCCGGCTGGCCCTTGCCACAATTGGGAACATTGAGCGTGTAACCCTCTGCTTCTTGCGCCACCGCTTCGCATGATTTCCAAAACGCAAGGTTAGAGCCCGTGTAGCCGGCATTGCGCACCACGCGGCCAATCTGGCCATTGCGAATTTCTCTGGCATACTGCACTCCGAAATCAAAATTTTTCCGATCCTCCGACATAGACCATGATTGCGTGCCATCAAGCAACAATCCGCGATCAACTCGGCTAATAAGCCGCGAAAGAGTTTCTTCTCCCCCAAGAAGCGAGATATTCGTCATTCGGATCAAAGGCATGCGGGTATAGGAAGCGGCGCGCATTGTCCCGTTGCTTGCTCGGAAATATTCTCGTCCCATCCTGTGATTGATTTGAGAAACAGTTTCACGGGATGTAAGCACGTTTCTTATAACCCCCCGCTCTACCAATAAAAATCGTTGAGCGGGCACGCCTTCGTCATCAAAAGCGAAAGTTCCAAACCCTTCCGGAAAAGTGGCGTCGGCAATAATATTTACCGCCTCGGAACCAAATTCATAGGAGCCGATTTGCGATATAATCTCATTAATGAACGTTCCTCCGACATATGTCTGCTCGTATCCCAACAAACGGTCGCCTTCAAACGCATGGCCAGTCTCATGAACATGAAGCCCCAAATGTTCGGGCATAATGATGATATCCGTATCCCCGGGTTCGCATTCCTTGGCCTCAAGCAACTGAAGTACTTCCGCCACAAGACGTTCCGCAAGCTCCCGGCCGTTTAACGAAAGAATATGCTCGAAACCTGCGGCGCTTGCCTGTCCTCCGCCAAAAGAGCGCTCCTGCATTTCATTCCCGTCAATCGCAAGCACAGAAAGCGCAAGAGAACACGCGCGAAACGTTTGAGTAATGTACCTACGGCCTGAAACTCCCCGCTCTTGAGCCGCAAAAAATTTTGTAAAACGGCCCGAACTCAAACCTGAACTCCGAACACGAATGATATCATTCCGGCTCCCTAACGTACTGCAAAATCCTTTGAGAAGATTAACCTTCTCATCAAGCGGAATATCAAAAGGATCAATCGTATGGGGCGTTTCGTACTCCGCAATAAGCGGCATATTTTCAAGCGGCGCCAATTCAATCGGAAACGAACGCAACCGTGCGCTCACCACCGCAAGTTCAATTGCTTCGCAAACCGCGGCCAATAAACGTTTACGGCATACGATTCTATTTATTGACAAATCCGAAAAACTCGAAAATCCCCACGCTCCATTTTTCAGAACCCTAACTCCCATGCCCGAATCGCGCTCATAGTTCACCGATTCTATGACATCATTTTTGACCGAAATATTCTCGCCGTTATCGTTAAGATACATCCTCACATCGGCATACGATGCCCCTAATTTCTCCGCCAAATCAAGAGCGTCGTCGGCAAGCTGGCGCGCAAGAATTCTATCCATTTTATGATCCTCCTTTTCAAAGTACATTTCCTCAATACGCTATTATAATCACACATTCACAATGCGCGCAATGCCTGTACAAAATCCGCAAATCTTAGATAAAATCTTGACCTACTATGTATGTTATGTTAAAATAACCAGATGCTAAACATACTTAGAATCAAAAAGGGCGTGCTTCTTGCGGGAGATACTCTGCTGCTTATTTTGTCGTTGCCCGCGATGCTAATTATTTCTTTCAGAGAAGATTTTAATTTTCAAATCTTTGTAGACCATCTATTTCCCTTTTTGTTTATATATCTATTTATATTAATTCTCTTTTATATAGGCGGGCTTTATGACGCAAGATCGTTCAAGAACTCAACATACAGCTTTGCCGCAATTCTTATGTTTCACGCGGCCGGAGGAATTTTCGGAGTACTTTTATTCTATCTTTCAAGCCCCGAAATTACTCCCAAAACCAACCTCATGCTTAACATGGCAATAGCCGCCGCGCTTGTTATTATATGGCGAGGCGTATTCCAGCGATTCCTTGCCCAGCATATCAAAATAAATGTCGCAATTGCCGGAAACAACGAACACGCGAGGGAACTCGCACATGTAATATCGCAGCAGCCGTACATGGGTTACAATCTTTCAGCGCTTATAAATACCAACTCCGACTCGCTCTTTACCGACCATGAACACGCTCGCGTGAAAACTTTCTTTGCCGATAAGAACCTTGTAAAAAATCTGCGCGCCGCGAGTATTGATACCGTAATAACTGCGGAAAACCCGCACCTTAATCCGGCACTTGCCCAGGCTTTCTACGAATGTATTCCATACAAAATACGCTTTCTTGACCTCGCTCAGAGTTATGAGTTACTAACGGGCCGCATTCCAGTATCATACATAAATCAAACATGGTTTCTTGAGAATATAAACGAAGCGCACAAACAATTATACGCAAGCGTTAAACGATTCATAGATATTATCGCCGCCTTTGCAATATTGATTTTATCCTTGCCGTTTTGGATAGTTATAGCTTTTGCGATAAAATGGGAAAGCGCGGGCCCGATATTTTATTCGCAGGAACGGGTGGGTGAGAATAAAAAACTTTTCAAACTGACTAAGTTCAGATCCATGATACACAACGCCGAACAAGGAAGGGCAATCTGGGCGCAGGCAAAAGATCCCAGAATAACCAAGATCGGCAGTTTTCTTCGCAGAACCCATCTTGATGAGCTCCCCCAAATGATAAATATAATCAAAGGCGACATTAGCCTTGTGGGGCCGAGGCCGGAGCGCATAGAATTTGTGCAGGAACTGGAAAAACAAATCCCGCACTACAATATTCGCCATATTATAAAACCCGGATTTACCGGATGGGCCCAGGTAAATTTCGGATATGCCCGAACCCCCACGGATACGTACGAAAAATTTCAGTATGATCTTTACTATCTAAAAAATAGATCGCTGATACTGGATATCGCGACAATGCTGAAGACGGTAAATTTAATATTTAAAAAAGATTCATGAAATTAAACTTATTTTTTACTCTGGCCCTGGGACTCGCCTTATTAATTGGTATCTCGCTCGCTGGACTTCCGGAAAAACACTTGTCGAAATTCTACGCGGTGATGTCAAAGACATATATGCGGGACCTTACGCATAACATTCTTGAAACTCGCAGTTCCCTTGCGAAGTCTCTGAATATAATTCACTTCCCTTACTGGTTTCGTGAAAGCAGTATTCCTGTTTTTAATATTACTCTCACGCCGGAAGATATCCTTGTCATGAATAACAATCTCCCGAAAGATTTTTTTTCGGGAGATGTCCTTGGACCGGAAAACAAAGTGTTCGTTCCTGCTATTTTCAATTCCGAAAAATATACAT
>CAYVZN010000018.1:0-12078 GCA_964456125.1 uncultured Candidatus Saccharibacteria bacterium | reverse complement strand
CTCCACTATGCCATAGACTATTCAACAATTCCAACACCCCTCAGATCTTCTACGGTCACGGCTGGAGGGAAAATATTCTTTCTCATCTTGCCAACCATGAGCTCTGCAACTTTCCTGGCATCGGCCTCTGTTGCAAAGCCGATATCGCCACCCACTGCTGGAATATTGGGCTGGTGTATATAGAGCGAACCTGAAACATATAAGTCGTATCCCCATCTATCTTGTTGCCCGAAGGTTTTAATAAGAATTGGGAGTTCTTTCTGGCTATTCGTACGCGGAGCATATACTAAAACCAAAAAAAGCAGAGCGCTTCCAACTGCAATAAGCCAATCGATCTTGTGATTCTTTATAATTATGGGCATAAGTTGTATTCCCAGAAGTCTTTTCTGTAAGCAGTACTATCAACCCCAGTCCCTATGTATCCCTTAGTGCCTATGGAAAAGCCAAGCAAGATCACTGTTCACATCCACGGTGGTTGTCCCATCGGTCGCCGTGAAGCTGTTGATCACCGGCGCCGTAATGTCTATGGAGTAGAACCGCTCCGATTGAGCTGCGCCCAGGGGAGGCACACTTCCCACGCAGATAGCTCCTGTTAGGAAGGATGCGTCATTATTTCCAACATAATGGTTTGTAAAAAGAACATTGTTTAAATAAACGTCACTCTCTCCATTAGGGCCAAAGGGGTTTGTGCCAAAGGGAGGTGCGTGATGAAGGGGACGTTGTAGGTTGGGTATTGTTGGCAAAAGCCCCCCATGCGGATTGCCCCACCAGTTGGCGGTATTTGTATAACCCGTTAGCGATCCTGGGTCTCCGTTAAGATATACCCATCGAGGAGAGTTCCCCACCTGGCTTTGTAATATGGCCCCTAGTCCATTACTCGAGGGCCAAAGATCTCCTATGGTGGCTCCTGCTGCGCAGAGAGATGGTGCGTTTTGGAATGTTTTCGAGCCATTGCACCCATGTACTATTCTTCCATCGGGCAGGGCTCCAAAGTTCTGTTCCGTTGTTCCGTCGGCACATCCGCTTGGAGGAGGAGGCGGAGGTGGCGGAGGTCCTTCAACGCAGATGGCGCCGAAGGCAGGCGATGCATTGACAACGTAACCTGTCGTCGCGAGATTTCCATTGAAATAAGTTTTAACCATTTCGTGCAAAGAGGAGCCACTATGCGCTGGGCGGAATGCTTCGACGCTGGTCAAGCACCCGCCAGCAAGTGGGCTTCCCCAACAACGAACGCCTGGGGACGCAAAATCATATCCCGTCTGATCACCCGGATCGCCTTTCATATGGACCCACCGAGCTACCTCTCCAGCTAAGCCTGTGCCCTGATTTGTTGCTAACAGTACGCTTAATCCCGTGTCTAATATCACATCCCCAACATGCCATCCTACAGCGCACTTGGTCACAACATCTGAATAAGCAACACGTCCATTACACCCGTGAACATTTTTGCCTGCGCTTGTTGTCCCAAAATCTTGCTCCGTAGTGCCATCTGCGCAACCGCTGGCGACGAGTGGCGGAGGCGGCGGTGGAGGAGATTCCACAACTGTTGTCGGCACCGTGCACGTTACTTTCCACCATGTCCCCAACTTTGTCCAATCCTGAAGATTGAGTACTGCAAAGATAGAATTTATGATAATCCATGCAATAAGTATTAGGACGAATCCTCCAAGGGCCCAGATTATGAATAGTTTGCCTTGGTTAAATTGCATTGGGCTGCCGCGCGATGTGAGAATAAGAAAGCCGCCTAAAACTATAAATAATAGCCCCAAAATAGGCGCGAGCGTCCACATTATAAAGTCAATAATATTTTTGAATAAAGTAAAGAAGTGGCAGAAAGTGCAGTTTTCATTGGGAGTGCCGATATCTATAAGCCTGCCGCAAGGTACGAGACCTCCTGGTTTTCCGGGTGGCGGCGGAGCACAGCATTCATTTCCCGCGCCGCAGTCGCCCGCCACAACAACAGCGCAAGAGCCCCCTGATACGCAGGTGTTTGGGAGTACGCACGATGGCGGAGGAGGCGGAGGCGACACGCATTTACTATCAGCGTTGCAGATAAAATCGTCCAGGCATGGATCTCCCGACGCGCAGCAACCTTGCCCGAGGCCGCCGCATGGCGGAGGGACAACATCAACACACTTCCCGTCCGAACATTCTTTCCCTGATCCGCAAGACAATGTGCTTACTGTGCAGGCGCCTAAAACACATTGCCACTCTTTTACGGTCGCAGACGTAGCGCAGGAGTCAGTGTCGGGTCCGGAAGCATCAGTGCAAGTACCTTTAATGGCCGTATTTGCTCCGTCAGGATCTGTGCATACAGCGGCAATATCAACACATGCCCCGCTCAAACATTCTTTCCCCGCTCCGCAAGTTATTGAACTTGCGGTACATGTGTTGCTGACACATTGCCACTCTTTTACGGTCGCAAGCGTAACGCAGGAATCAGTGTCGGGCGGCGGAGTAGAATCAGTGCAAGTGCCCGCAGAGGTCGTATTTGCTCCGTCGGGATCAGAGCATACAACCGGCGCCGCTAGTATTTTTATGGATATAGTATCCGTGCCTATTCTGCCCCTACTGTCTGTGACTGAAGCTGTGATAGTATGCGTGCCTACGCTTAAAGAGCTTTTAGAAAAACTTCCTCCGGAGCCGATAGGGCCGTTAATGCTTGAGCTCCACGACAGTTTTCCCGTAAGAACTCCGTCTTCAGGATCAGTTGCCGACCCGGTGAAACCTACGGGATCTCCGGCGGTAAAAGACGAGCCGTCTGGAGGAGCGGTTATGGAAACCACAGGGGGCTTGTTGTCGGAAACGGTAAAACTTTTTATGCCCGATTGTCCAACTTCATCGCCCGTTACCGGGTCATAGTATACCGCATAGTAGATTACTGTTTGGCCATCAGCATAGGGCGCTTGCGGCAGCGTTGAGCACGTACTCCCCCCGGAACACGCAAGGGGCGTATAAGAAATGCCTCCGTTAAGGCTGACATAAACTATGCGAGTAAAAGCAGAGCTTACAGCGCTTGCTTTGAAAGTAACTTTATCTAAGGTTGTCGGGGGATCCGCAGGGCAAGTAACAGTTACATCGCAAGCATGGGACACAGAAACAATAATTTTGACTTTTATGACTACGGTGTCTGTATCGCTATTGAAGCTTCCATCCGTAACAGTCAGGGTTATGGTATGTGCGCCCACACTTAGAGTTACGCTAGGCCCAGGCCCGGTTCCAATAGTTGTAGCGCCCTCTTTCCAGACAAAACCTCCTGCTATATCAGAAAATCCATCCGGATCCGAACTTGCCCAACCGTTAAGCGTAACAACCTCTGATCCGTTCGCATCGCTATCCGTGACTGTCTGATCAGGGCCCGCATCCGCAGTAGGGGTATGGTCGCAAGACGAAGATACAATGCAAGAAGTTTGCCAATGGGATTTGGTAGGAGTGCCATCCCCCAGCACATAATTCTCTGGCGTACAACTGAAAAGCACGTTAGATTTGGAGCAAAAAGGCTCAGAGGTGATAAAGCTTGTGCAGGATGTGTCGCTAAAGAATCTTATGTTGCATCGCCATTCATGCGTTGCGTCAGCAGAATTAACAAAAAAGCCAAAAGCCCCAAAAAGCGTAAGGGCCAGCAACGTGATTATTAGAAATTTTGGCATATTGTTATTCTACGCTTGCGATAAATATTTTTGTCTCTAATTTTGCATTAAATGTTAATTTATCTCCTATAACCGTTAGATTGTCTATATAATCATGGCCAGATATTTTTTGGCCATTATAATAAATACCCCATTTGCCATCCAATCTTGCGGCAAACGCGGGTTTTCCGCGAAAGTCAATTATTTCACTAACGTAATCATACGCGCCTACTTCTTCTTCAGCGTAAATTACATGAAAGCCGTCACGTTCTACGCTCACATAAGCAAGTTCGCCGTTAGCATTGGTTAGATTTTGCGGTTTATCCACAAATATTTTTTTTCCGTTGTAATCTATAAAAGTATCAATTCCTTGCTTTGCGATAAACGTGAGGCGGCCATTTATATCAACAAAATTAGTTACATAATCATATTCTTGGCCGATTTTTTCATTGTTATAAATAACAAGAGTTTTTCCGTTCTTTTTAGCTAGATATAAAAGTCGGCCGTCGATAAATTGCGGTGAAAAAACATCATCATATTCCTTGCCAAGCTCATTTCCATTATAAACAATAACACTCGGGCCGTATTTACGGGCCACATATACCGAAGTGTCTCTAGTATTATTCACGCCATTTTTTGGCATTAATTTGGCGTAAAAGGCATAATTTACGCCATCTGAAATTAAATTACTGACATCGCTGTAATTAATGCCAACCTTTTTGTCATTTATGACAAGAAAATATTTGTCTTGAATACTGGCGAGATAACCAAGCTCGCCGTTAATATTTATCGGGCCACTCTGAACAAAATCGTACTCACGGCCAAATTCCCGGCCGTCATAAAATATAAAGAAATTACCATTTTTTTCTTTTTGCGCCTTAAGGGCAAGTTTTCCGCCTATATCAACAAGATTAAGCGCTAACCTGTAGTTTTTTATTATCTCCTGCCCGTCATAGACCACGAACCAGTTGTCTTTGTCATTATTCGCGCTAAAAGCTAATTTTCCGCCAATATCCGCTATTTGACTAACTTGATTATATTCATAATTTATTTTTTGACCGTCATAGACAACAAAACTTTTGCCATCTTTTTTGGCTATAAAAGCCAATTTTCCGGCGATTTCCACGGGATTATAGGCGCTGTCGTATTCTATGCCGACTTCTGTGAAGTTTAGGGCCTTGCTAGCTCCGTTTTTATCACCGGACAAAAACATGTACACCAAAATAGCGACTAGTATTACAATTGCGAATGATATTGGAAAGATTGGTTTTAATTGCATGGCTTAAAATTCACCTAATTTCTAATTCACCAGTTTAAAAATTCACCTAATTCACCTAATTTCTAATTCACCTAATAAAATTCCACAAGGTCAAATTCAAAAATTATTTTAGCATTTGGCTATTTGATATTTTATTAGGTGAATTAGACAATTAGGTGAATTAGAAATTATTATTAAGTCGCGTTTATTTTCAGACTTGTTAATATCGGGCTGTCATTTATGCCATCGCCGTCTAAATCAGTGCTGCTTCGGTTGAATATTACGCGCACCTTGAGGCATTTGCCGTTGGGAACAGTAAGATCAGTGCCGCTTGTTACGGTTTCTTCGTCGCTGAAACTGGCGCAGTCATCTGAACTGGATGCCTTTACTGTTATAGAGCTATCGCCCGGCTCAATAGATGTCCATGTAATTGTGCCCCACTCCAGGCCCGGCACGCCGCTGTCGTAGACAACAGACCATATTCCTGTGAGCGGCGGCGCGGTGAGCGTACTGCCTGTCATATCGCTGTAGTTGTATAAATTGCCTCCAAGGGCGACAGTAGTTAAATCCACTGCGCCTATTGGAGTTCCGGCCCCTCCAATAGGCCCTAGAGCAGGATTTATTCTATAAACCCTTTGGGTGGTATATCCCGTGGCCCAGACATTGCCATTGCCATCTACGGCAACGCCCGTGGGGCTCGCTTCTTCTCCAAGATCAACGCTTCCGACCCATGTGCCATCGTTTTTGAGATGACCCACGGTTCTGCCATCGTTCCAGCTGTGCGCTATCCAGACGTCGTCATTTTTTCCAACCGCGCAACCCTGGGCAGTCGGAGAGCCATTTGCCGGCACTGATTCCAGAAAAGAGCCAAGCAAAGTACCGCTGGGGGCATATTTATATATAGTATTTTCATAAGCAGTTGTTGTCCACACATTCCCAAAGCTGTCTATGCACGTGCCATATTCTGCGCCCGGTTGGTCTAAAACCGTGAAATTACTCGGAACCAATGGCAAAGAAGTACCCCATCTCAGCATATTGTGAGGGGAAGTTGACCAGAGAACATCGTTCGCGTCTATTAGCCCTCCATAACCTCCAGCTCCAGCAGACGGCTCTTGCCGTATTATTTTTCCAGTTTTATCGTCTATAAGATCAAACTCGCGCGTGGTTATGCCTCCCACCCATACGTCGTTGTCGCTGTTCACAGACACATGCCTTGTCCCGGGCGAGTTCACGCGCGTGTAGTACAAAATACATTCATCTTCGGCCTTGGACACACCCCCGAAGTCGTCCGCTCCTGTTAGCGTGCTGTCCCAATCGCGAACATCTCCAAGGCCTGAAGATGTCTGTATGCCAGGGATTCCGTTACGATCCTCGCACTGATCCGCTTCTTTAAGGCCTACATAGGTTACAGAGCCCATCTTTTTAGCTGTTTGAGGCACGGGCTTGCCGTCGCCATCAACCCCAAGCTGGCCCGCAGTAACAAATTTACAGTCGATTCGATTAGCCACCCACACATTTAACGCGTTGTCTACTGTTGTTCGCGAGGGATTGGGTGGTGTTGATTCACCAACATTACATACTGTAACTGTCTGCGGCGCAGTTCTGTACTCCCCAAGCACCTCCCCGGTTTCAGTGCTTATTTTAACTATAGTTCCCTTACTTGATACTGCGACCCATATATACGGCAAGCTCTCGCCAATAGAAACGAGCTGGAGCTGATCGCCGCCTTCCGTGACATCGCTCTTATCTCCTCTGCCAAAATCAAGATCATCATCAAACGTGATACCTACGACTATAACAGTCCTTGATACGCTGGCGCGGCCACCGGGTCCTTCAACCTTAAGGGTTGCGATGTATGTGCCCGGCTCCGCGTAAGTATGATCAGGAGGGTCTTTAACACTGCTTGTTGTGCCGTCGCCAAAATCCCAAAGCCAGGTTGTGATGTCCCCTGTTGAATTATTAGTAAAACTTGCGACAAGCGGCGGCCCTCCTGTGTTCGGGCTTACAGTGAAAGACGGAAGCGGGCCGCCCGTGTTGCAGGAAACTTTCCACCAGTTGCCTACCTGGAGGCCTGTCCATTCCTGTAGTTGAAGCACGGAAAATATAGAATTAATTAAAACCCAGGAAATCAGCATTATAGCAAAGCCAAGCAAGGTCCATTTTATAAAGTCCTTGCCCTGCGTAAGCTGTGCCGGGCTGCCCCGTGAAGTTAATATGAGAAAGCCGCCGATAACTATAAGCAGTATCCCCAAAATCGGGGCTATGGCGAATATTATCCAGTCAAGAACATTTTTAAATAAACCAAAGAAATGGCAGAAACCGCAGGGCAAGGTCTCATCCGGTTCAGTAGATGTATCGTCGCACTGTCTTCCGCAGGTAACAAGCCCTCCGGGGCATTCGACCGCGGCAGGCGCGCACGCTGGGGGCGTGCATGAAACGCACGTATTTGTGCTAAGATCGCATGTATTAGCGCAAAACTTGTCGCCCTCAGGGCACTCCCTGATAGATGTAGCACAATCAAGATCAGCAGTGCATTCCGGCGGAGGGCCAGATATTTCGCAGAGGCCTATATCCGAGCAAACGCCGTCATCTCCTCCTATGGTGCATAGTTGGCCGGAAGAACTGCAGTCCGAAGGCACAGACCAGTCGCCACTGGATAAACACGTAAGAGTATGCGTGCCCGTGCAGTCCCCTGTTCCGCAAGTTTGCGTTCTTGTATCGCCGACATCATAATCATCTCCCGCGAAAAAACAGGTAACAGGAGCGCCTATAATATTTATAGTCAAAGTATCAGTAACAGATTTTATGCCCTGGGTTAGCTTACCCTTTGCCGTAACTGTGCCTGCTGAAGTGTAAAATTCACCGCAAAAATTATTAAAGAAATGAGGATCAAGAAACGTATCCGGATCCCCCTCCGCAGAAAAATTAAAAACATTGTTTCCCGTATCAATACAGTCTAGTTCAAGTTTAATGGGCGTACCCGCAGCAAGGCCCCCATAGTCAAAAGAAAAGTCCACATCTTCATTTGCAGAAATAGTTATAGGGTCTGTTGTGGCGCCTTTTTCAAGGCCAGGCCGGCCGGTGAGGGTGAGGGTTAAAGGTGGTACCAAGTTCTGAATACAGATAGCACCTTCGTTGAGGCTTTTGACTGTCCCTTGGGCAAAACTGCTTGTAATAAGATTCCCGTTACGATAAGTGTTTCTTGCGGAAACGCTTGAATGTACCGGCCTAAAATCGCTTAAACCCGCGTCCGCAGCGTTTACAGTACATGCGGGGTGATTCGGAGATCCCCAGCAGTAATCATCAGGATCAACATCGTTAAAGCCCATCAAATTTCCGGGGTCGCCATTCATTGCTATCCACCGCCCCGGAGCATTACTGGCGGTACTTGATAATTTAGCTGCAAATCCCGTGTCCAAAATCACATCTCCCAAATGCCAGCCGGAGGCACAAAGCGATCCTGCGGTGCTGTATGGTTTTAAACCATTGCACCCATGAATCATCTTGCCGTCGGTGGTAAGACCAAAATCTTGTTCCGTGGTTCCATCAAGACATCCGCCAGCCGCTTGGGCATTTGCGGCCGCAAATAAAAACGCGCCCGCAAACACCAAAACCGCGGCAAAGAAAATTTTTAGAGTTTCCCTCCTCATTGTTTTTATTATAACAAAAAAACCTCCGAATATAGCTGTGGACAAAAAAAGCGCCTTGTGAGTTGATTCGTTAACATTTTATTTTCCACCACTCCCCAACCTTAAGGCCAGTCCAGTCTTGAAGATCCAGTATCGCCATTAAAGAATTGATTATAAGCCAAGCAATAAGTATCAACGCAAAACCTATCAAAGCCCAGATAATAAACTGCTTTCCTTGATCAAGTTGCGATTGGTTGCCGCGCGAAGAGAGGATAAGAAAACCTCCGAGCACTATAAATAAAAGAGCCATAACAGGAGCAATCGCAAACATTATCCAATCGATAACTCGCTTAAATAGTATAAAGAAATGGCAGAAACCGCATGGGTTAGTCTCAACTTCAATCGTAGTAAAGTCATCTCTAAATCTTCCACAAGGCACTAACCCTCCTCCCTCTTGAGGGCACGACAATTCTTTGTCATCTGCTAATCCGTTAAGATTATTATCCCTATTGTCTCTGCATTGCGCCGATGCTGAAAGAAGAACTTCTGCCGAGTCTACTGTTCCGCTTAAGATTAGAGTATAAGGCGGATCAGCGTTTTTATTTTTTTCGTAATAGGCCTCTATTTGGCAGACTTTTTTGGGATCTGCCAGGGGAACAGGAGTCGCCGCGTCGCCATCAGTGTCAGATACACGCGCAATACGGCCGGTTGCCGGATTGGGTATCAATGCCTGACAATCAAAGCACGTTTCTTCCAACGCTGTAGGAAAAAAACACCCTCCGGTATTATTGCCCGAAGATACAAAGACATCAGCGCTATCGGGCTCTGTTGGCTCATTGCTCCCAAATAAATCTGCCCAAGATTGAGAAGCGTAGCCGTCTAGGTCAAGATCGTTTATTGTGTCTGCGAGCTGACTGAGCGTTGGCTTCATAGAGAGATTCCACAAGTCCGAGGTGAACGGATGATCATACCAGTCTTTTCCCCCAGTACTAGGCACAGGAAACCCCGCGGGCGTGCGGGCAGGAGCGAAAAGATTACCGTCCCCATCAAGATCAGCGCTTGTGTCTTGGAATATATCTATCCAAGTACGCCCCGTGGAGGACTCTAGCGATAAAGGATCCAGGCCGAAATCTGCCGGAGAATCGTATGTATCAGTGCAAATAACAAGCGATCCGATTTGCGGATTTATTTTTCCGCAAAGAGTGCCAGAAACGCCCGCGCAGAAAGATGGCCAATTTCCGTCTCCATCAGCATCAATAGAGTTAATGTCTCCGCCTCCTGTTGTTACGACCACGAGGATTTCATTGAACATAGCCAGAAGCTCAGCGCCTGTAGGCGCCTCTCTGGCAAAATTGGCGTCACCAGTTATTCCGGGCGGGCCGGCTAACGCTACTATATTTGAGAAACTTGCTCCAGAATCAAAAGCTACTCCTGCCCTAGTTACGCTTAACGCATCCGCGCCAAGCCCGCTCGTAGAAAATCCCCCATCGCTAAAATACATAATCACGTCCTTTTTTGCGTCGCCAAGGGGAAGCATAGTCGCGGCAGTATTTATAGTGGGAACCGTCGGGGTCCCCCCGGATGCCGTAAGCGTATCGATACGACTTTTAATAGTCGCTGCATCCGAAGAAAGGGCCAGGTTATTACCGGTTTTGTTCATGAAAGCCAGCCCAATCCTGCTTGTTGGTGAAATTGAAAACAGCGTATCAACCGCGCCTTTTGCAGCTGTTATCGCATCTGTCCTTCTAGTGCCAATAGACATGCTGCCGGAATCGTCGAGGACAAAAATAATGTCAATGGGTGTTACGCTAGAGATTAAAGTAGGGCAGTCATTTATTCGCGCCGGTTGGGCACTGGCGGTTGATATGCTGTGATAAAAAATAAAAAATGCAATCGCTGTAATGGTACTTATCCTTATGAGTTTTGGGAAATATGGCATATATATATTCTAACAAAGTTTTTTTAATTCTAAAAATATGCTAAAGTAAAAAAACGCCCAAGCTGAGTGCGGTCCCGAGCTTAGCTCGGGTTGAGCCGCGCTTAGCGCGGCCCTCGTGGTGAAATGGATATCACGACAGGCTTCGGACCTGTTATTCCCCGTTCGAGTCGGGGCGAGGGCACCATTTTCTACCTCACCCCCGCCCCCTCTCCTTATTAAGGGAGAGGGGAGCTCTCGATACACGTCTCATACGGGTATCCCCCTCTCCTTGATAAGGAGAGGGGGGGCAGAGGGGTGAGGTAGGGAGCTGTGGAATGAGATAGGCCTAGTTTTAAGTCAGCGATAAACTATGAAAATTCCAGCAGAAGTAAAAAATGTCCTAAAAACTCTGGAAAAAGGCGGTTTTTCCGCATATATAGTGGGCGGGTGCGTACGCGATCTTTTGCTTGGAAAAGAGCCGAAAGATTGGGATGTTACGACAAATGCGAAACCGGAAGAAATAACAAAGTTATTTCCGGACAGTTTTTACGAAAATACATTCGGCACAGTTACTGTAAACACGGGCATAGAAGTAACGACATATCGTATAGAGGGAAAATACAGCGACAAAAGGCATCCGGATAGCGTTAGTTTCACTAATTCTTTGGAAGAAGACTTAAAACGGCGTGATTTCACAATCAACGCAATGGCACTATCATTACCTCACCCCCCAACCCCCTCCCCCTCCCCAGACTTATGGTCTGGGGAGGGGGAGGGGGCCTTGCGTGGCAACTCAGTTCCCCTCTCCCTAATAAGGAGAGGGGCTAGGGGTGAGGTAGGGTTAACTGACCTTTTTAGCGGTCAAGAAGATTTAAAAAATAAGCTTGTCCGCGCGGTAGGCGAGCCAAAAGATAGATTTTCTGAAGACGCGCTGCGCATGATGCGAGCCGTGAGATTGGCTACGGAACTTGAGTTTAGCATAGAAGAAAATACTTTTCAGGCAATCAAAAAAGATGTGAGATTAATTAATTCCATCGCCAAAGAAAGAGTGCGCGATGAATTAATAAAAATAATAAATTCAAAAAACGCGTATAAGGGTATCCTAATGCTGAGCGATACGGGGCTCCTAAAAGAAATTTTGCCTGAACTTGCCGCGGGTATTGGCGTGGGACAGAACAAGCATCATATATACACGGTCTTTGAGCACAACGCCCTGGCGCTCAAATGGGCGGCGGAACATGATTACCCATTTCAAGTGAGGCTCGCCGCGTTATTGCACGATGTCGGCAAGCCAAACACAAAAAAAGGCGATGGCCCGGATTCTACTTTTTACGGCCACGAGCTGGCCGGAGCGCGGATCACTAGCAAGATTTTGAGCAGATTACGTTTTCCGCAGAAGTCAGAACAGGGGGTGGCTATGCTTGTCAAGAACCATTTATTTTATTATAATGTGGGCGAAGTTACGGCAAATTCCGTGCGAAGGCTGGTGGCAAAAGTGGGCCCCGAAAACATGCCCGACCTCATAAAAGTGCGTATTTGCGACAGAATGGGGTCAGGAGTTCCAAAGCCGGAGCCATACAGGTTGCGGCACTTTCAATACATGGTGGAAAGGGTACAGAAAGACCCCATATCCAGAAAAATGCT
>CAYVZN010000017.1:0-12269 GCA_964456125.1 uncultured Candidatus Saccharibacteria bacterium | reverse complement strand
CGAGTTACATTGGCGCTTCCGTTTCATTTCACGCCCCAGAAAAAGTACTCCTTCGTATTTTGGGAATATTTTTATTGCTTTATGTGCTTTTTGTTATAAAAAATCCCGAATGGAAGATTCGCGAAAAAAACACAACGTCTCTGTTGGGCGGATTTCTTTATGGATTTATAGCCGGAATCTTCGGCGCCGGGGGCGCTATTCGCAGCGCCTTCCTTGCCGCCTATAATCTTCCCAAAGAGGTATATATTTTTGCATCGGGCGCCATTGGCATTCTTATAGATACGACGCGCGTTGGCGCGTATATTTTTGGCGGCACACGGCTTGAACCGTCTCTCGTTTCGGGCATGCTAATTTTTATACCCGCCTCATTTATTGGAGCATTTATTGCCAAAAAAACAGTAGACCGCATACCACAAAAATACTTTCGTCTTGTTATTGCCATTTTTCTCACGCTCATCGCAACAAAATTTCTCATAGCGCCGTAGGGACAAAGAAAAACGGTCCGATTACAATCGGACCGTTTTTCTTTGTATTTTATCTCGCGTTCTTTACAGTCCTTTTGCTTTCTCGGCGATATTGCGGAATTTCTGATATGCGCCCTTCAGGTCTTCGTTGGCTTCTTTGAATGCCGCTCGTCCGGTTGCCTCTTGCGCGTTGTCTATATCTTCTTCCGCGCCTTCAAGATCGCCTTCTATATCAGCCGTATCTTTCCCGTTCGCCTTGAGCTCCAAAACCTTGGCTTTAATCGCGGCTGCCCGGTCTTCGGCTTTTGACGCGGCAATAGTTAGACGCGAGGCATGAATTGCCTCCACAATATTTTTTACTGTATCACGCTTAGACTTAAATAGTTCTCTTATTTCTTTTGCTAATTCCATTATGGCTTCCCTGCCTTCCGCGGCCTCAACCTCTGCTTTCATGCTATTCAATCCAGAAATCGCGGAATTTATTTCCGCGGCAAGCTGGGCCTTAAGATCGTCGGTGATATTTGGCATTCTGGCAACTCGCGCCTGAACTTTTTCCCAGTGCTTTATCTGAATATCAATCAGCCGAAGGAGAGTTTGCTTACGATTGTCTTCCATTCTTTCCCGAGATTCAACCCGCTTTTCCGCTCTTGCGTCTTTAAATTCCTGCCGTGATTCCCGAAGCCGATTAAGAGCATTATTAAAGTCCTGGTCACTATTTTGCGCGATCGCAATTCCGGCCAACCCCGCGAACACGAAAACAATAAGAGCCGACGTAATTAAAAATGATTTTTTTTTCATAGTGATAATTATTTTAAGGTTACCGTGAAACTTCACCAAAAGATTGGTCAAGCTCCGTAAGGATCGCCTCGTCTGCCGTGAATGCGTCAAATGACACGGACAAATCGGCTTGCGATGCCTCCCCGTTAATTAAGTCTAAATTCAAAGCGTCATTAACGCTGATTCCGGAGCCATCATCCGAAATATCTATAAATGTCTGGTTAATTTCATCCAAGATCACATTCTCCTCGAAAAGTATCTCTATATCATTGCCCAATCTTGTAATTTCGGCCTCGTCGAGTTCAAGAACCGATACATCAATTATTTCTTCTCCCCTAAAAAAGAATGCTCCCGCTGCCACGGCAAAAATAACCGCGCCAATAACAATAATTATATTTTTGTTTTTAAGCATAAGTGATGTTTAATAATTTTAACAAACAGTCGACCTTATTTTATTTTACTTCATTTCCATTCCTTAACGCAAGCAAATATAGCCGTATCGCGCGTAATTTATCGTATGAAATGTTGTGGCCTCCTTGCTCAAGGGCTTCTTTTATAGGAGTAAGATAATCAAGGCCCCTTTTTGCGACTGCTTTCTCAACGGCGGCTTGGATTTTCGGAGAAGGGGCAAGGTATGAAAAATCAAGCTTTGCGCCTTGTTTCAGCAAATCTTCGGCATGACTTATTATTGTGCCAACTGCCAAACCTCGTTCTGCCGCCGCTTGGCCAAGCGTTAGCTTCTTCTCAAGCAGCCGGCGAGTCTGCTCGCGGGTAGGTACGCGCTCTTTTAGCTTTTTTTGAGATCCGCCCAGCCCGACAACTATCTTTTCCTGCCGCGACTTTATTTTTTCGGCACCCAGTTCATGAAGACGCTTTACCGCGCGGAGCGAGTGAGCGCGAAATTGCGCGTCTTGCGACGCGACATATTCATCTACCGCGAGCGCCATTTCGTTAAAATCCAGCAAGTATAATCCCGTAAGCTCGCGCACTCTTGAAAGCGCGACATACCCCTGCCCGGGCGCAAACGCCTTTCCCAAATCCATCTCTGCCTCGTCTAGTGTCATACCTTGGCTTTTGTGTACCGTAATTGCCCAGGCAAGGCGCAAGGGAACCTGCGTGATTTCCGCAAGCACTCTGTCATCTTCTTCCATTTTCCAGCTTTGCGCCGCAGCGCGGATTTCACGCCCCGCGCGAGTTTTGACTATGGGAGCTCCCTGATCAAATCCGACAACCGTTCCTTGCGTGCCGTTTACATAGAAACCGGTCGGGTCATTTTTTACAAACATAACTTCTGCTCCCATTTTAAGACGAAGCTCCTCGGGTGCCAGGCATCCGCGCATAAGTGATTCTATATAGTGTTTTCTCCCCCTCGCCCGCATAAAAAATATCTCTTCTTTTCCGGGCAAGCGCGCCAGCTCCTCTTTGTTGCGCGAGTCAACATCTATATTATGAGTAAAAAGACGCGTAAGTTTAGCTTTCGCGGGCTTAACACTACCGCGATTTAACAACGCCTGGCGCGTTTCTTTTGTAATTTCTCTTTTGCGAATACAGGAAAGTATGGAATAAAACTCATCGTCTCCCTGCCTATACTGCTTTTCAAGATAACATGTTACGGGCTCAAGCTCCTTCCATGCCTCCGAATCAAAAGCATAACGAGCCGTTGCGCCGTCTCTTGTTACGGGCGGCAGTTGAAAGAAGTCTCCGGAGAAGACAACCTGCATTCCGCCGAAAGGCGTATCTTTCCGCTTCATATTACGGCACACTTTATCCAGCATATTTAAAAAATCTCCCGAAAGCATGGAAATTTCATCAATAATTAAAATACGCGCGTTTTCAAACCTGCGCCACAGATTTTTTTTCTGTTCCATCCGGTCTAAATCAAACGGGGTAATTTTATCCCGAACGCCAATGCCCGACCATGAATGAATAGTAGCGCCTCCTATATGAGTCGCGGCAATACCCGTAGAAGCGGTAACGGAGGGCTCAATATCACGCTCGCGCAGCCACCTTACATAGGCGTTTAACACGTGGGTCTTACCGGTTCCCGCCTCTCCGGTGAGAAACGCGCTATAGCCCATCTTTAATATGTCTAATGCCTCTTCCTGGGTCATATTTCACTAAAATATTAAGTCTGATTTCATTACTGCACTGCTTTAGCTATGAATCCAATAGCTAAAATACCTAAAAAGTTCAAAGTAAACGAAAGCGGAATAAATAAAGAGGTCTTCATTTTTGAAAGCCCCATCATCGCAAGCCCCAACTCATCGGGAAGCGGCGAAGCAACAATTAACGCGCCGAAAAGCGGGACAAGCCATTTAAAAAGCCCCAACCGAAAAATTGCCGTAAATCTCTCGGACCCTGTTTTCTTGATTAAATATAAAAAATTCTCTGAAAGCCTGTCTCTTATAAATCGAAAAATTATCCAATCGCCCAATAACGCGCCGAGCGCGCCTAAAAAGGCTACAAGATATATTGAGTTGGATTGAGCAATTTCCGCGAGAACAACGGTCGCGATAACGGTAGTAAACACAGAAGTAAAAAACATTCCCGCTACAAAGCTTCCGATAAATTTTATTTCTTGCGCGGACGCGAGTAAATCCGAAATAACGCCGGTTTTTACAAAAACTACAGCTATCACAATACTTAAGATTAGGATAGCTAAATCCTTCATCGTATTACTCTTTTGCTTATCCGCGGATAAATTTAGCATAAAGAAAGGCCGGCAATGTAGGCCGTCGAGTTCACAATTAAAATTCCCTTAATATTCTTTTATTTATTCCATACCATAAGAGAAGCCAAAAAATTCCAAAAAGAAATCCTCCCGCTATATCAGAAAACCAGTGCACAGAGAGTACCACACGAGACAACGCAACCGCGGGAATAATAATACCGGGCACAAGCCATAGATACTTTTTATTATGATTTTTATTTGTGATAATATATCCCACTACGAGCCAAAAAACTGTCGCGATAAACACATGGCCGCTTGGAAAGCTGTATCCATTAGCTTCTATAAGATCGGTCCCGCCGGGACGCTCTCTTTGAAACCCCATTTTTAAAATAAAAAGAAAAATCTCGCCGAATATTACAGACCCTGCGACAAGTCCTAAAAGTTCGTATCTCTTTTTGTAGGCAAGAAATATTAAAATCACACCCGCGGCACCAAGAAGAATCGTCCATCCGCCAAGATGAGTAACCGCGCGCGCGATAATTATAATTTTCTCGGTTCTAAGATTTGAAATTATCCCTTGAAAAAAGGCGTCGAAAGCGGTAAGAGGACGAACAAGAATTAACCCTCCCACTACGATAGCCGCGGCAGACGCCAGGAGCACAACTGCGGCCATCGTGTCTTTTATTCGCATTACTTCGTGAGAAAATTTAGGATGAATTACGTCAAGCAAACGCTCCAACACTGAATTTACAATTTCGGAGGAAAGAACAATCAAAATTATTATCAGAAGTATTGCCCGCTCAACTGCGCTCATGGGCAAAATAATCATTGCCGCAATCATTAAAATAGCGAAAATTATTTCAATTCTAAAATTCGGTTCTTTTTGCCAAGCATATATAATCCCGCTAAACGCGTGGATAAAACGTTCCACAAGCGGCGACTTGCCTTTGTAATACGATGTATCGTCTTGCATGGTTCTAAATATTATGATACTACAGATAAGAAACATGCAGCAAGGATTATCGAGAAAGAAAATTGTTGTTGCCGTTAGCGGAGGGTTTGACCCAATCCACATTGGCCATGTTCGGTTATTTCAGAGAGCTAAAAAACTAGGCGATAAATTAGTGGTAATTCTAAATAACGATAACTGGCTTATGAAGAAAAAGGGCTATGTTTTCATGCCGCAGAAAGAACGCGTAGAGATTATTAAGGCAATCGCTGGTGTTGACAGGGTTGTGTTAACCTCTCATCCGTCTGATCCAACCGATACAAGCGTGTGCGCCGAGCTTAAAAAATTAAAACCCCATGTATTTGCTAATGGCGGAGACAGGGGAAAAACTAACACGCCTGAAGCAGAAGTTTGCAGGGCTATAAACTGCAAGATGGTATTTGGCGTTGGCCATGGCGGAAAAGTTCAATCAAGCTCGTGGCTTGTTAATAAGCTGCGCAAGAATTAGAGGATGACCTTGATATAAAAGTATCCACCCGTCCGTCATTGCGAGGACTCCTCCGACTATAGTCGGAGGAGTCCTCGCAATGACAAAGGGGATATTTTTTAGCAATAAAATACTCCCCGACTATAGTCGGGGAGTATTTTTTTATCGATTACCTCTACCTCCGTCAAAAGATTCTCGTTTTTGTCGGTAGCAATCTCGACAGCGAAGTTGACTTTTTCTTGCGGCATCAGGCTGGAAAGGAAGCTTCTTTATTTCAGTCCCACATTCCGCGCATTTTTCGTCAACATCAAACATGGGACGCTCGCTAAAGCCGCCCTGACCTCTATTTTGATCGTACGCCATTTATCTTTTTACTGTTTACTAATTACTAATTGTTGACCTTTCTATTTAACATAAATCATATTTCTATATGCAATATTTGTCAACCCACATAGTATTTTCATATCTTCTATGGCCGGCTTTGCAATAAAGTTTTATCTAAAACTTTATTTGCGATAAAAAGTACGCCTATAAATCCTAGATAGAAAACAGCCAATTCGATGTAACTTGGAGTAATTGACCTAAATCCATCGAGTGCCGTAATGCTTACCCACGAAGCGAGTGAAATGGCTCCGGAAAGACTCACAAGTCCATTTATTTTTTTAAGATTAATTATAGCGCGCGCAAGGGGTCCGGAAAGAAACACGCCATTGATAATTATTATGCCGATTACTGTTTGCACGAAGAGTAATTTATCCGTAAGAATAAATGCTTCGCTGAATACAAGGCCGGAACTTAAAAAATCAAGTCCGAGGCCAAGCCATATAGCCTTGGTGATAATCGGAAAAATTTTTGAAAGTAAAGGTGTAAGATTCCCACGAAGCGTATGATATAAAAAATCAACAATGATTACGCTGCCGAGCGTAAGTATAGAGTGCCAATTATGAAGCGACGATGAAACCGATTGCCACAGAGATTCTGTGCCTGACCAGGGATATATAAGAATTATACTTATCATAATAAATGATATGCCATAAAACCATTTTAGATTAGCAAAGAAAAGTTTGCGCGCGACAAAAAACTTTATAACGCTCGCTCCGGCAATGAGCATTAACGCGATAAAAAAATAATATTGGGCAGTCATGCTATCGGTAAGTTCCGCGCGATTGTGCGCCAAAGATATGCCCTCGTGAGCATCCGCGCAGAAGATGCACAACGATACTGCAAGTGATATCCATACAACTCCATATAAAATAGTGGCGGGCAAGAAAACCCAGAGCAGTCTTTGAGCAGTCCCCTGCCACATATTCGCCTGGGCTTTTTTACTAAATAATAAAAAAATAGAACCCCAAAACGCCGCGGCTCCCGCGACCGAGATAGCAAATTGGCGAAGAAATAATAAAAGTTCTATTAAAGTTATGTTGAACATGAATAGTAATTTTCAATTTTCAATTTTCGAATTTTCAACCAATTCTCAAATTATTTAATTTTCAAAAACAAAACAATTACTCCGATTAAGTAAATTGACTTTACGGCAAGCCACAAATAAAAACCGCCTTGAGATAGAAAGGGAATTGCTATTAACGTAATTATGCCAGCAAAAATAAAGACCCACTCGTGGAGCTTGAAAATTGAAAATTGAAAATTGAAAATTCGGTTAGTATCCTTCGAGTTTCCCATAATTTTTATGCTTGCGCATTTTTTCCAGTGATTTTGCTTCTATTTGGCGAATGCGTTCCCGAGTTACGCTAAATTCCTTTCCAACTTCTTCCAGTGTATGAGTTACGCCGTCTGTAAGGCCAAAACGCATATCTAAAATTTTTTGCTCGCGGGGAGAAAGATCAACTAATATATCCCCCATTCTATCCCTTAAAAGGGCGCGGGCCGCCGAAATGGTTGGGGTAATTTCCTTTTCATCTTCAATAAATTCCCCAAGCAAGCTGTCTTCCTCGTCCTCGCCAACGGGCGCCTCAAGGGACACGGTTTCCTGTGAGATTCTTTGGATATGCCTTACTTTTTCCGGAGGCAGTCCCATTTCTGAAGCAATTTCTTCGGCCATGGGCTCGCGCCCAAGATCCTGCAAAAGGCGGCGGCGAACTTGAGTATACTTCGATATAGTCTCCACCATGTGCACCGGAATTCTAATGGTGCGTGCTTGATCGGCAAGCGCGCGCGTTACTGCTTGGCGAATCCACCACGTGGCATACGTTGAAAATTTGTATCCTCTTCTGTAGTCGAATTTTATAACCGCACGAAATAATCCCATATTTCCTTCCTGAATAAGGTCGAGAAGCGTGAGGTTTGGACTTCGGCCTACGTATCGCTTTGCTATAGATACAACGAGTCGCAGATTAGCCTGAACGAGCTTCTGGCGCGCTTCCTGATCTCCCGTTTCAATTCGCCGCGCAAGTTCCTTTTCTTCATCGCCGGTAAGAAAAGGAACTCGGCTAATTTCACGAAGATACATTTGCACGGAATCAAATTTGGGATTATCGAGGTCAAGCTCCTTTTCGGTTTTTGAAATTTCAGCCGCGGATGGCTCTTTAAGCAATTCTTTTGTTTCGCTTATGCTTATATTCGCGGCGGCGAGCTCCTCGTATATTTTTTCCAAACCAACAATGTCCAATTCGATATTTGGAATAAGGTTTAGAATTTCACCATTTGTTACAAAACCCCTTTGCCGGCCGCGGTTCAGCAAGGTAGCGAGGCCCGCTTGCCACTCCGCGGAAAGTCCTTTCGATCTTTTACGCGGCTTTTTTCGATTTTCTGTTTTTCTTTTGGCTAGTTTTTTCACGCCGATCTTTTTTCGCTTAGCGATTTTTTTAATCTTATGAATTGGCTTCCTTTTTTTCATTATAATTTCGCTAATTCTATTGATATTTTTTGGAATTTTTCGAGAAGCGCTTTGTTATCTTTTTGGGATTTCATTTCGCGCTGAAGCTGGATAAGCTTTTCCTTAAGGTGAATTCTTTTTAAGGATTCGAGGCAAATATTAAATTCCCCTTGGAAATCATCAACGCTTGTAAATTGCGGAAAAACTTCATCTTGAAACGTAATTTCGCTGACAAAATCTTTTTCCTCCTTTGATAGATTACGAAGTTTCCTTGATATAATGGACGCGGGAATAGAGTTTTTATCAAACAAAATTAAATCGCGCTTGCTTAGTGAATCAACACATTCGGGTTTCTTGATTGAAATAATAAGCATTTGTTCATAAAGTTTATCGGCCTTACCTGCGGAGATTTTAAGATTTGCCTTTTGCTCCGAGCTTTGTGCGGGCAATTTGGGATATTGAGAAGAGATCGCGGTTGCGTAATTTATTTTTGCAAGATCATTCCAGATAACATTTTCGGAACAGTTAAATTCGGCAGCGAGTTTTTGAACCCAGAAAGACTGCCCTATCTCGCTCGGAATTTGTTTTATCATTGGAAGAACGATATTTGCGATCTGTCGCATGCCATCCGGAGTTCTCTTGTCGAACCTCGATAGCGCACCATTAAAATAGAAATCTCCTATAGATAGGGGTTCCTTGATGGCCTTTTCCCATTTCTTTATACTTTTTTGTATAATCTCAGCAGGATCTTTTGCTTCAGGCAATGATATAACCTTTACATTGAAACCTTTGCGCAGCGCCATGTCAATGCCTCGTTTTGTCGCGGTATCTCCGGCAATATCCATATCAAACGCGGTTATCAAATTTTGCGTGTATCTACGTACTATATCAAGCTGGGGCTCGGTCAGCGCGGTGCCGGAAGTTGCCACCGCGTTTTCTGATCCTGCTTGATGCGCCATAATTACATCCGTATAACCCTCCGCGAGCATGCAGGCGTCGTGTTCGCGTATTTTTAGTTTTGCTTTATCAATGCCATATAATACTCTGCTCTTATCATACAGGATAGTTTGGGGAATATTTATATACTTTGCGAGTTTCGGGTCCGGAATTTGGTTTTTCGCAAAAAATACTCGGCCGCCGAATCCTATGATATGGCCGCCCAGATCAGAAATGGGAAACATTATTCGGCTGCGGAAACGGTCGTAATTTTCTGAAGAAACGCCAGATTTAAATATCTCGGCCGGTGAATATCCCAAGGATCTCAAAAATTCCACAAGAGAATTTTTGGTATAAGGCGCGAAGCCGACGCGAAATTTAGTTATGCTCTCTTCGCTGATACCCCTCCCAAGAACGTATTCTTTTGCCTCGTGTCCAAGCGAAGTAGAAGCGAGCTGCCTTTCAAAAAACTGACATGCCTTTTCGCATATTTCATATAATCTAGTTTTTTCACTACGAACTTTCGGGTCGTAGGAATGTAACTTCACTCCGGCCTTGTCCGCTAAAACATTGAGCGCCTCTTTGAAATCGCACCCTTCTATTTGTTGTATAAAACTAAACATATCTCCGCCCACCGAACATCCAAAGCATTTCCACAACTGCCGGGACGGGGAAGCAAAAAAAGACGGGGTTTTTTCGTGATGAAACGGGCAAAGGCCTCGGAAACTTATTCCGCTTTTTTCAAGTTTCATATAACTCCTAATTATTTCGACGAGATCGAGTTTATTTTTGATTTCGTCAACTTGAGAATCAGTCATTAAGGCCGCGAAACCGACGCAGAACTTTACGCCAAACTGACGCTAAATTTCGCGTCGGTTTTGCGTTTTATTTCGCGCAAATTTCGCGATAAAACTTATAAATATCAAAAATGCAACAGAACTACAACAAATCAACTTTTCCAGATTTAACACAGTGATACGCAAATATATACATCGCCGCGCTCCAGGCCTGTTTTTCCTTTCCCATTGGATTTCCGGTAACGCCATGCAGCCATTCGTTAAATTCCCATTGATAAGTTTTGCCGAGATAGTTTGCCTTTGCTAAATCCTCCAGTGCACTCTGCGCTTCAGCGATTCGCCCGGCGCTCACAAGGGCTGCGATATAAAATCCGCCGACAAACGGCCAGATGCCGCCATTGTGATATTGGTGCGGCAGATTGAGGTTCCCTGCTCTAAAATATTCGTGCCAATCCTTATGCCCGGGACCTATAACCGGATGCACGGCTTTTGCCGGATATGGTCGGGCAACACCCACCTGACTGGCATAATCAAAAATCATTTTGATTTGCTGCGCGTCTGCGATTTCAAATAATATTGCGAGCGAATTTCCAAGCGTGTCAAACCAATCTCCATATTCGCGAAAATTTTTAAAAGCGAGGAAATACGGACGGATAAGCTGGCGCAAGGAATTTAATCCAAGTTTTATTACATCTTCTTCAAGCTGGCGGTTATTTTTGGTTTCGCTGTGAATTCTGTCTATTTCTTCTCGCAGAAGCATGTACACTTCACGCATCCAAAAATTTGAATGAATCTTTTGTTTTACTAATTCAAGACGTTTTTCGTATGCTAAGGCGGCGTCAATATCATCGGAGGCTTTTGTCAATTCGACTCCGGCACGCAGAGCTCCGGCATAAAGCGCATTGTCATACAGAACTTTTCCGCAAACCGGAAAAAGATCCATCCAATCAGCAGCCTCTTGCGTAGATATCATGCCGGAATTATCAACGTCCTGATGCTCAAGCCATGAAATGGCTAGCTTTACAGAATTATAATGTTTTTTTAAAAAAATTTTATCGTGGGTTTTCTTAAAATAAAAATACACGCCCAAAATATACCATATCGTGCCATCCATATAGGCGCGATACTCTGGCTCACCATTAAGGATATCAACATTATTGGGAATTAAGCCAAGCTCGGTCTGGTATTTCTCTAAAGTATTAATAGAAGCAAGCGCGGCTTGGCGTAACTCCAAATCGTTAGTCAACATCGCGCCAAATAGGGTTATCATGCTATCGCGCCCCCAAACCTCATGATAACCACTGTCCAAGGCGGAAGCCTTAAAACCGATGGGGCTTACGCACTCTTTTAAAACATTCACGGCTTGTTTATACGCCTCGTCTATCATAAAAAATACGCGGAACCGACACAGAACTCAACACGGAACTGAAACGAAACTTCCGTGTCTGTTCTGTGTATAGTTCCGTGTCTGTTCAGTGATTTACACGGCTAACTCTAATTAACCCGGAGCAAGGTATTATCTCTATGCCGCGTTCTTCTAACTTATCCAGGAACAAATTCATTCCTATGGAATCCGAGCTCATGTGGCCGGCGATTATAACATTTATGTGGGCTTTTTCGGCAAACTCTCGGTGCTTTTCGGATTGATGCATAGCTATAACTGTGCCGACTCCGGCGTTTGCCATTTTTTCATAAATTTTATGCGCGCCTTCGGTTCCTCCGGTAATTTCCGTAACTGCTATTTTTCCGACGCGATTTTGATTTTTGCCGGAAAATACTTGAGGCCCCATGCCAAGTTTTTTGGCCAGCTGATATTCTGGTATAGTAAGCAGAATATCCATTACATCTTGTACGGTTTCTGGCGTATCTTTCTCAATTTTAATTTTTAAAAATTGATAAACAAGATTATCTGTTACGGTATGCGTGCAGATATACGGCATATTTAATAACCTGGCAATTTCTACGGGTCTATAATGATTACTAGCGGATAATCCGCGCGTGACCTCTGATATTCGCACATTCAAAAGTCCTTCGGCCACATTTATAGGCACTCCATATTGGTTTAAAACATCGGCCTGCATGTGCATCACGTCATCCAGCTTCGCAAGCGCTCTTCCTCGCGGATGATGCGCTATCGCGGCATCTATATCGCCGAGTTGCCTTGCTACTATAAGTTCGTCGCCTTCTATGTCAATTCCGGTAATAATTTTTCTCACATCCTGCTCCGGATCGCCAAAAAGAATTCGCGTATCTGAATATGGATTGGTTAAGGTTTCCATATCAAAATACGGTTTTTCTTTTTCATCTATTTTTTCGTATTCTTTTTTTGTCTTATCCAGCACTTTTTGCACCCCT
>CAYVZN010000016.1:0-12699 GCA_964456125.1 uncultured Candidatus Saccharibacteria bacterium | reverse complement strand
GGTTATCCGGTACTGGTAAGGCCGTCCTATGTTTTGTCCGGAACAGCGATGAATGTTGTATTTAGCGAAAATGATCTTAAAAAATATTTGCGCAAAGCCGCGAATGTTTCACCGGAACACCCTGTTGTAATTTCTAAATTTATAGAAAATGCCAAAGAGATCGAAGTAGATGGCGTTGCGCAAAGGGGGCGCATAGTGACCCGTGTCATTAGTGAACACATTGAAAACGCGGGAACGCATTCCGGCGATGCTACAATAGTAATTCCGCCGCAGCGAATCTTTTCAAAAACAGAAGAACTGATAAATAACTCCACGGAATCCATTGTAAAATCTTTGCGCATCAATGGTCCGTTCAATATACAATTCATAGCCAAGGACAATGAAGTGAAAGTAATTGAATGCAATTTACGCGCATCTCGCACGTTTCCCTTCATATCTAAAGCTACAAAAAATAATCTTATCGAAATTGCAATAAATGCAATAAATAATAAATCTCTTAAATACCTTCCATTCGAGAAGTTAAACTACGTAGTTGTAAAATCTCCCCAATTCTCGTACGGTCGCATAAAAAACGCTGATCCGCTTGGATATGTGGAAATGGCATCCACCGGTGAAGTCGCTTGCTTTGGAGATACATACCTTGAAGCGCTTTTAAAATCTATGCTCTCGTCGGATTTTCGTTATCCTAAAAAAAATATCTTCGTATCAATCGAAAAGGAAGAAGATAGAATCAAATTACTTCCCTATCTAAAAAAACTCGAGGATATGAACTTTGCCATTTTTACCGATCAGAAACTGCTTTCTCAAAAAAAAATGGATCTTATTATTAGCATCCCCGCAAATCATCTCATACGTGAATTTAATACGGGATACGCTCTTCGCCGGTTTGCTGTTGATATGGAAATACCCCTAATAAGCAATCCGCGTATTGCTCAAGATTTCATCAACGCATTATATGCGCACAAAATTGAAGATTTGAAAGTAAAGCAATGGAAAGAGTATAACTAAGATCTTGGTGAATAATTGCTTTTTGCGGGTTTCGAGGCCGAAGCGGGCATGGTTTTTTCTAACTTTCAGCCAGAAAAAGAGCGAAGGCCAAGACCCCGAGGCCGACCCGCTGGGGCGGCCGAGGAAAGCAAAAAACAATTATTCGCCAAGCTCAACTAATTAATATTATTTCTAATATTATACGCCTTGTAAAAATAAGAGCTCTTATCTTTGAATAACTGTTCGGGGCTTCCCTCATCTTGCACCTTGCCTTTATATAGAGAGATTACTTTATCGCAGTTTAATATAGTAGACAATCTATGCGCAATTACAAAAATGGTGATCCTTCCCTTTAGTTCTTCTATCGCCTTTTGGATCATTAACTCCGACTTATTGTCTAAGGCGCTCGTTGCCTCATCAAGCACTAAAATTTTAGGATATCTTGCAAGATAACGCGCCAGCACCAACCTTTGCCTCTCTCCGCCCGAAAGCAAAACTCCCCTATCTCCCACTTGAGAATTAAATTTTTGTGGCAATGTCTGTATAAAATCGTAAATATAGGCCATTTTTGCGCCCCTTTCTATGTCATCGCTCCCAAGTGTTTCATCATAAAATCTTATATTTGCCTCTATTGTGTCGCTGATTACAAATATATCCTGCGAAACATAACCAATGTTATTACGCCAATCTCTCATACCTATTTCAGCAATATCCACGCCATCAGCAAAAATCTGACCTGCTGTTGGATTTAAAAGGCGCAGCAGCAAATCCACTATAGTCGTCTTTCCTGCCCCGGACTCGCCAATAACGCCTACCATTTCTCCCTTTTTTACGCGAAGCGTGAAATCGGATAAAACCTTCTTTTTGCTGCCGGGGTAAAAAAAATTCACACCGCGAAATTCCAAGCCCTCGTCCAGCTTAAATGGTTTTTCACCACCCGATCCCTCCCTATAGGAAACTATATTTTCTCTAAAATCTGTTAATCTTTTAAGGTATGGTATTCTCTCATTCATTTTATAAGCCAACATCTGCACCGCTTGAATGTGTTGAAAAATTCTATGGATAAGATACATGGTTGCCGCAAAAACGCCCATCTCGAAGCTACCCGAAATAAACATGAAGGCAAAAACTCCAGTAACAAAAATAATACTTATCGGCTCCAATAGGATTGCCGTGACTATTTTAAGCAAATTAATTTTTACTGCTATTTCTTTCACAATATTGAAATAAACCTCGCCTTTCTTAGTTACGGGTGTTTCGGCAGAACCAGCCTTTACGGATTTCAACCCCGAAATATTCTCGCCTACATGGTGAACCATGTCGCTGAAAGCATTTGCCATAACGGCCGATAGCTCTCGGGTTTTATAAAGAAGCGGTTTTAATACAAGAAATACTGCTCCACCCAAAGCCAAAGATAATAAGGTTATTGTTGTAGAAATAGAAAGGGCAATAACTATGTACATTAATAAGCTTGAAATAGTTATGAACATCTCGCCAATAGATAAAAAGAGGCCGCTGCTGGCGCTTGCGTCTTTAATTAAAAGTGTTTCCAGATGTCCAGATTTTTGTCTTATGATAAAATCCCAGCGAGAGTTGAGGTTTTCCCCAAACAGGAAACTTCTTACTTCTTTTTCGTAGTTTGCGCCGATCCTAGCTGGAATGTATCTCGAGATTCCAAGTATAATAGATTTTAGAACAAAAGCAAAAATTATAAAAGGCAGTAAAGCCTTTAAGCCAAACCCCTGATTAAACCATCCCAAAAATACCCCGATTGCTCTTGATATTACGTCGTCCGCCTCCCCCACCCCGGTTAATCGAGAAAACAATGGAACCAAAGCCGTTATTCCTATGCCCTCGAGCAATCCGCTCAATAACCCAAGCAAGACTAAAACAATAAGCTGCTTCTTATATCTTCCGTATTCTTTCAAGAACAATTTTAAAGTAGCTTTATAGTCCATTACCTGCTACAATTCTTCTAATTTTATCTCCCGCATATTTAGCCATTTTTTTATAGTTTTCTGGAGTCTTATCACGACTTCCGATTCCGATGTATACCCCCTCGCCACAGGTAGATATAACGCTGTGTATAAACCAAAGCCATTCGTCTTCATTTTCTGTATAAATGCTAGAACCTTTTTTTATTGCCGTAAAAAGCGTTCTAGGAAGCTCGCATGGACTGCCCACTTTATATACTAAATTAGATTTTGCGAAATAAATTAATGAAGTGATATTCAAAACGGGTTTACGCCTAAGGTATGCCTCCCATCCTGATGTGCCATCAAGGTTCACAACCGCCTCGCATTTTTCAATTAAATCTTGGCCTGTAATATATGGGTTCAAGAGCCTAACATTTGATATGCCCCGCACTTTCCTTAAAAATCTTATAGATGAATTGCCTTGCGCCCCGGGATGCTCTTTTACATAAAGCCTAATTCCCACGGGCAAGCTTTCAGAAATCTCCTTGATAAGAGCGAGTTGATTTTGAGTCCAATAATGGTGCAGAGCTTTCTTCATTATTTCATACTTATAGAATAACGGAAAATATACAAAGCGCTCGCCGTCTTTATCCTTGCTATAGCGAAGCAGATTGCGCGTGAAATATAACCACCAGGTTTTTCTGATTAGCTTACTTAAAGAGTAACGCGCAGATGCGTAATCGGCTGGATCATTTTCCAATTTTGCCCTGACTATCTCCCGCGCGAGACTAAAAAACTTTTTTAGTCTGCATTTAAGGTCGCAGATTAAATTAAATTCTGTTATTTCCTGTTTTTGCTTTCCGCGAACTTTAATAAAATCGTACACCAATTTTTTCTGGGAATCGTTCAGCGCCTTAACTCCTCCCTTTAACACATTGTGAAGCTCGCTCCAATATATTTCCTCGCCCACATCGCATATAGTCACAGAGTCATGCTTTGGTCCTAGTGTAATTCTGCCTATTGGCGGATTCTTTCTTGCTCGCACTACATTATACGCGCTACGCGTATCTATTGATCCCGTATCATTAACCAAAACATAATCAAATTTATGGCGCGAAAAAAATTCCTCCCAGAATTTATATGCCCTAGCAACTAATTGATCTTTCTGCTCCTGATTTTTATATAAATAAGGCACATAAAGATCGGAGTTGCTAATTGCCCTGATGCCATAAGGGCCATATTTTAAATCCAGATCAAGCAGTTCTCGCTGTGTAAATTGAGACTTCTGCTCAAATACATCTCCCATATAGTAACTTTCAAAGCCTTCGCGTTTTGCTTCCTCAAATGCCCCCTTGTGCTTCACAACAAATATAAATTCTATATCATCAAAAAACTTATAAATTTCTCTTATCGTATAATAATCCCTTCCATGGGGTATATAGCAAACCCTAATCATTTTTTTTAGAAATTAATTTCCTATAAATTTTCTCTGAAATAGATTTTGCGACTTGCATTACGTTCTCCTCTTCGCCGTCACAATCAAATGGAAGGCATGTCCCTCCGGGATACTCTCCCTTAGCGCAAGTAGTTATAACGCTGTGTATAAACCAAAGCCACTCATTTTCATTATTATTGTATACACTAGACCCCTCTTTGATTGCTTTAAAAATCGTAACCGGCAGTTCGCAAGGACTATCTACTCTATATATCAATCTGGACTTTGCAGAATAAATCCAAGGCGCGAGCATCACTACCGGCTTTCTTGCAAGAAATGCTTCCCATCCGGTTGTGCCGTGTAAGTTGATAAGGGCTTCGCAATTATCTAATATCTCTTTTACTTTTATTGATGGGTGGATAATTTTCACATTTGGAATTTTCTGTACTTCCTTTAATCTCAATAAAGGAAATTGGCCGGGTGTGTTTGGGTGCTCTTTGACATACAGCTTTATGCCCGAAGGCAGGCTTGCCGCCACCTCCTCAATTAGTGATAATTGGTTCTGCGTCCAATAGTGGTAAAGCGCTAAGTTCATTATTTCGTTTTCGGAATATATTGGGAAATACACATATCTCTCATTTTCAACCTTGTCATAGCGCATAAAATTTTTTGTTATATAATTCCACCATGATCTTTTAATAAGCTTGTGAATAGCGCACCTTTGGGCTGCCGCTTCGAAGGGTTCATTTTTAAACCTTGCCAAAATCACTTCTTTCCAAAGCCAAGTTAAATATTTGAAACGGTTAAATAATGATGCTGATGTAAAATTTATCTTTACATTTTGATTACTGTCTCCAAGTCTCTTATCTATAAAAGCTAAAGTAAACTTACGCTGTTCTTCGCTTAAGAGCTTGGGGCCTTCAGTTAAAACATCGTTAAGCTCGCTCCAGTAATGCTCCTCGCCTACATCGCATAGAGCAAAATAATCCTTAAGTCTTGGACTAAACGTAAATCGTAAAAAAATCGGATTTCCACGCGCGCGTGATACGTTATACGCGGTCCTGGCATCAAATAAGCCTGAGTGGGCAATAATCATAACAAAGTCGATCTTATGATTATTGAAAAAATTCTCCCAGAATTTGTATGCGCGCGCTATTAATTGAATTTGATCCTCGCGCTTCTTGTATAAATACGGCATAAAAATATCCGAATTGCAAATTGCCTTTATGCCGTATGGTCCATACTTTAAATCCAAGTCCAACAATTCCTGCTCGGAAAACGTTTTTTCCTTCTCAAATACCTCCCATGTGGGATAAGTTTCGAAACCTTCTTTTTTATATAACCTAAAATCAGCTTTTGTTTTTGCCATAAGCACGAACTGTATGTCACTCGTTTTAAGATACGGAGCCAATCTTTTTACAATCGCGTATTCGCTTCCTATAAAACACACTTTTATCATGTTGATATCCTACAATAAAAAACCTCCTTTTTCAAGTCGGTCTATTTTTATAACTGTTCATTACGCAACTTGCGATAATATCTTTTTTATCTGATTTTTATCCAACAGCCGTGCATTCATTGAATTATAATTCTCGCGCGGCGTCACATTTATTGCCTTTATATGAGATAAAGGATAGCGCAAAATAAACATAGAATTATTTTCATGTACAAACATTGCCTCCTCGCTTGTGATAAGAGATTCATAAAGCTTCTCGCCCGGTCTTATACCTATAATTTTCTTTCTTATTTTTGGCGCATTCTTTCCGTGTCTCAAAGTAACATTTTCAATCAGCGCATTTGCCAAATCGTCTATCCTCAAAGCAGGCATCTTGGGAATGAATATCTCGCGCCCCTTCGCTAATATTCCTGCTTTAACAATAAAATCAGCTGCATCGGAAATTTTCATAAAAAACCTGGTCATCTCTTTTGACGTTATAGTAACCGGGCCGCCTCTCTGGATTTGCTCTTCAAATATTGGCAGAACTGACCCGCTGGAATGCAGTACATTTCCGAATCTTACGGAACAAAATACAGGGCTTTTTTTCTTACCCAAATAATGATGAGCATTCGTTATCAACCTCTCTGCAACGAGCTTGGTAGCGCCCATCACATTCACCGGATGCACGGCCTTATCGGTGCTTATATTAATAACTTTTTTAACGCCGGTCTGGATTGCGCTAGTAATAACGTTTTGCGTGCCGAGAATGTTTGTATGAATAGCCTCAATTGGATTGTATTCCGAAAGAGGCACGTGCTTTAACGCTGCAGCGTGAAAAACCACATCAACATCTCGCATTGCTGTTGCAATGCGCTTTTCGTCGCGTATGTCTCCGATTAGGGGACTTATCAGCGGAGAGGAAAGCGCCCGCGTAAAATCAAACACCCCGCTCTCGTTATTATCCAAAATCCGTATTGAGGCAGGGCGAGACAAAATAAGATTTTTTACAATTGCGCTTCCGATAGAGCCCGCCCCTCCTGTAACCAAAATTGTTTTATTAGTGTAATAATTGACTTTTTTCATAAAAGTGTAAGGGTAGATTTTACTATATACTTTATATCCTCCCTGGTCAATCCAATATAAAAAGGAAGCGCGAGCGTACTTGCGCTTGCAGCCTCTGATACGGGAGAATCGCCGCTTTTGTATCCCATCTTTTTATAAAAACTAAACAAATGAATAGATGGCATGTAGGGTTTAGACGCAATGCCTCGCGCCTTTAGCCCTTCAATAATTTTTTCTCTGTTGGCATTTTTCCTCAATAATCTAATCACGTAAACAAACCAAGAATGAGTTGACAATCTATCTACATACGGAATCTGGATAATATCGCTGTGGGGCTTTAATTGCGCCGTATAAAAATCCGCTATCTTACGCCTCTGTTTAATTATAAATTCAAGCCTTTCAAGCTGAGCAACTCCAAGCGCTGCGCTCATTTCGTCCATTCGGTAATTATATCCAAGGCGTCTATGATCGAGCCACTGCATATTCGGGGTTCGCCCCTGATTAGCAAGACTTGAGCATATATCATAAATACGCTTATTGTTTGTAACAACCATCCCTCCCTCGCCTGTAATTATTTGCTTGTTCGGATAAAACGAAAAAACACCGGACTCGCCGAAGGTTCCTACTTGCCTACCCCTATATGTCGCTCCGATTGATTCACATGCATCCTCTATAATCTTCAAGTTATATTTTCGCGCAATTTTTATAATTTGCGTCATTTCTGCGGGGTGCCCAAATATGTGAACTACCAAAATCGCTTTTGTTTTTTTTGTAATCTTCTCTTCTATATTTCCCGGGTCCATATTATAGGTTCTGGGATCGATATCCGCAAACACGGGCTTAGCGCCAACATAAAGAATGGCGTTTGAAGACGCGACAAAAGAAAATGGACTAGTAATTACTTCATCGCCATCCCGGATTCCGGCCGCAAGCAGCGCAAGGTGTAAACCCGCCGTGCCATTGGACACCGCGCAGGCATATTTACTACCAATCTTTTTCGCAAATGCTCGTTCAAAATTCCCATATTGAGAGCCAAGACTTAAATAGCCGGAATTTAAAACCTTCATCACGTATCTTTTGTCTTTACTTGTTATATAGGGTTTTGCAAGTGGATATTGCTTCATGGCTTTAGAAACTGTCTAATAAGTCCCCTTTCTACTGCAATTTCTCAATTTTGGCTGCGGCTTCGTCAGTCCTCCTCGACGTATATTCGCCATATACGCCTTCGTCGTCCTTCCTTGCCTCGCCTAAAATTGAGAAATTTCGCTACGAAAAGGACTTATTAGACAGTTTCTTACTTTTTCTCTCAAGTATATTTAATATAGAAAAAATTTGACTGTGATTCGTAATTTCAAAATCTGCGCGATATTTTTTTTCCAAACGTATTTTGCTGTAAAAACCCCTTGCATTGTTATATCTCACCGTAATAAAACCGCTGCTTCTTGCCCCGATAAAATCTTTTGCCTCATTATCTCCTATATACATAATGGCATTATCCTCGACGTCAAGTTTATTTTTAATTGCGAGAAAACTTTTTCCAAGGGGTTTTGGAGCGTCTAATTGATCCGTATAAATGACCGCGTTGAAATATTTCGAAAGTCCCAAAGCTTCAATTTTATTCATTTGAGACTGACAAAAATAATCAGTAATCATTCCCAAGGCATACTTCTCTTTTAGCCTTGATAGTACCCTATGCACTCCGGGATATACATTTATATTAGGGTAATGGTTTCTGTAAAAAGATACAAGATAGGAAACATCAACGGGCAATTTATATTTAAGAATCAGTGCGTCGAAGCAATTCTTATTATGCTTTTTGTATGCATTGGATATTTCTCTTGGCTCTATCAAAAAACCAATTTCTTTAAGATGGCGAGAAACCGCTGCGAACCCGCTTTCCTGAAATGCTTTTTCCGGGTAAAGTGTGTCATCTAAATCAAAAACAATTGCCTTAATCATGCTGTTCAAATTTATGATCAATATACGCCGCCATACGATATCCGTTTTTTACTCTTCGAATTTCTAAAGGATATTTCTTCCCTTGCATAAGCCCCAAGATCTTAGCGGCATAATTCCCCCCGCTTTTTATTCCAAGCATTGCCCCTCCCCCAAACCGAAGATTTAATTCAATAAAATAGTTCCCGCTCGGTGACTTGATACACTGGATAGTAGAAGGTCCAAAAATTTTCATATTCCTCAATATCTTAAAGCAGTCCTCAATAATAGCAGGGTCCATGTCTACTTCGGCCTTTATTGATACTCCGTTAGCAACCTCAATCCTTTTGCGGGGAATAACATTTATAATATTGCCTTCAAAATCGTTAAGGGCATCAATTGTATATTCCTGCCCCGATATGTATTCGAAAAGCAGGGGTTTGGGCACTATGCCTTTATATACCTCAAGTTCCTTCTTGCTATTCACTTTGTATGCAAACTTACTTCCGCTGCCTTGCTTGGGCTTTACAAATGCCGGGAACTTAATATTGCCGCCAAAAGGAATTATATGGGGAGTCTTAACGCCAATTTTCTGAAAAAATGCCGCAGTTTTGGCTTTATCATGAGCTATTCTAACAGATCTCATCGTACTTATAAGAACTTTGCATCCTGTTGTTTCAAGCGCCTGTTTATTTTTTGAAAGTAGGGGCAACTCTGGGTCAATTACGGAAAAAAGGAGCTTGATGTCATGCTTTGCGATGACATCCTTCAAAAAAAGAATATAACGCTTATCGCTGATTTTAGGGGCAAGGTAAAAACGATCGGCAAAAAATTTTCCGGCATTGTGAAGATCGAAATCGGTGATTATGACTTGCCCCCTATTTCCTAGTACCGATTTAAATTCCTTGATGAGGTCAACTCTTTTTCCGCCGGATGTGATAAGAATATTTGTCATAAAACAAATTTTTTATAAAGAAGATCGCGGGTTGAATATTCACCAACTATCCGCTTTATTAACTCCGCTATGGAGCGGCTTGAATTTCCGGATCCATATACATTTCGCGATGTGAGTTTCCTTTGAAAATCTGAACTCAATGCAACTCTCATCGCGCTAAGAATTGTATATTTTGAAACATCGGGCACATCTATAACATTTAAATTTCGCTGTCTGCCATCTTGTCTGTGGCCCAAATTTAAAACCGGAACCCTTAAAGTTTGGGCCTCAATAATTCCACTACTCGAATTTCCGGCAAGAAACTCCGCGTGCTTAAGCATGTGCAAATATTCTTGTCGAGGCAAAGTTTTAAAATGTAGATACTTTTTTTTATCCAAGCGAGAATATGCTTCCACAATCAAATCGGCATAAGGGTCGTTGTTTGGATAAATAAGTATAATTTTTTTTCCATATTTTTCAAGAGCGCCAACGGCGTGCTTCGCGAGAGCCTTATTCCGGCCTTTGATTAAAGGTTCGGGGTGAAGGAGTAAAATACAGTAATCCTTTGCGCGTAGCGAATACTTTTCCAATGTGCTTTTGCCGTTATGATCCATTTTGGATATTTCATCAAGATCCGGAGATCCGGTGCAAAAAACCCGCCATTTCTCTTCCCCCATCTTCAAAACTCGTTTTGCGCTCAAACTCGAAGCGGTAAAATGGATAGCTGAAATTTTTGTTATTGCATGACGAATAGAATCGTCTGTCATGCCAAAACTTACATCGCCTCCATGAATATGGAAAATTGGAATCCGCTGCATTAGAGCGGAAACGCCCGCAGCAAGCATTTCCGGACGGTCTCCGCACAGAATGAGATAATCCACCTTGAATTTTTTAAGAGCATTGTTTGCGGCATAAATTTGTTTTTCAAAATCATCTTGTAAATTTTGGCAGCGAACCCTGCACATAAAATCTATCGAGATACCGTCGCTTAAAATCTCCTTATACGTTGACCCGTGTCTTGCCCGAGTGTGCATGCCTGTCACAAAAAGGCGGGGCTGAATATTCTTCGCCATTTCTATATATTTATAGATGCCCTTGATGGTTGCAAAGTCAGAGCGCGTACCCGTAACAAAAAGTAATGTTTTTTTAGTAGTCATTTTTTAAAAGAAGCCTGTCGCGCTTAATATCTCTTTTTGCTTTTTTGCCTAAAATCTTATCGAAATACCTAGGAGCAATGCCCGTTCCGGGTCTTTTAATTGAAATATTGCTTTTCGTAAATATTTCACCGCAAAAGATGTCTTTTTCGGAAACAATACTTTTCCGTACAAGCGGAATATATTGTTTTTCGCTCTTTGCGGGTTTTTTTAACGAATTACCCAAAACAAGCGGCACGCTGCGAATTTGGCGCACCATCTCCTTCAGCTCACCGGGGTCAAGCGAGGCTACATGGTCCGGGCCGGACATTTTTTTATCAAGGGTAAAATGCTTCTCGATCATGCATGCCCCAAGAATTGCTGCCATAACCGCTACATGAGTTCCGAGCGTATGGTCTGAATATCCCACTGGAACGTTCAGTTCTTTTCCCATCGCCGGCATGGCGCGCAGATTTACTTCGTCCAAAGAGCACGGATAGTTTGTAGTGCACTGTAGGACGATAATTTTATGATTCCCTTTATCCCGGATACATCGAATGGCCTCTTTCACCTCCTTCAATTTCGCCATGCCGGTACTTATAATCATCGGTTTTTTGAACTTGGCGGCATACGCGAGAAGCGGCAGATTGGTTAAATCCCCCGAACCTATTTTAAACGCGGGCACTCCCAATTTACTCAAAAAATCTACGCTTTCAAATCCGCCATGCGGCGTAGAAAGAAATAATATGCCTCTTTTTCTGCAATGCTCCGCTACTGCCCGATGCGCGTTCTTGCTTAATTCAAGCTTCTTAATCATAGCGAACTGGCTCTCGCGTATTCCAAGATTTTTTACTTGATATTCGGCCATCGGCGCTGATTCAATAACCACTTGATTTGCTTCGAAAGTCTGAAACTTCACCGCGTCTGCGCCCGCCTCATAAGCTTCATCGACGAGTTTCAAAGCAAGTTTTTCTTTTCCATTATGATTTACTCCCGCTTCGGCGATTATGAACACCTGCTTTGACTTCCCTATCAATTTGTCGCCAATTTTTATAGTGCGCATGTAAATAAATTTATATACTCCAACCCCCATCGACAACAATATTCTGACCCGTAATATATTGAGAAGCATCGGAAAGCAAAAAAACAAGGGCTGGGGAAATGTCTTTAGGGTAAGCCATGCGATGAGAGAGGGGCACTTTCATGGAATATTTATCGACAAATGATTTTGGCTGGCCATCAAATACCCCCCCGGGAGATAACGCGTTCACCCTAATGCCGTGGGGCCCAAGGTACGCCGCAAGATACTTGATGAGATTCAATATCCCGCCTTTCAAAGCCGCGTATTCCACAGACACAGTCATATCTGTTCCTTTATAAATCTCAAATTTAGGCGCAGAAAATCCATATATCGACCCAAGCATAACAATAACGCCCCCATGTTGTTTTTTCATAACCCTTGCGACTTCTTTTGTCATTAAAAAATACCCGCCCAAATGCATGCTCACGTTTTCGCAAAAATCCTCGAAGCTTACATCTTCGAACTTTTTGCCAAAATTCTTATTGCGCGGATACGCGCTGTTTACAAGGGCGTCAATTTTCCCATAGCGCTTATGCACTCTCGAAACCAGACTTCTGACCTCATCGCCTATTTTGATATCGCACTTTTCAAAAATAATTCTGTTACGTCCCGTACTCTTTATTATTTTTCGCACCGTCTTACGGCCTCGCTCCTCATCAATATCCACGAGCACAACCCGAGCTTCACGCAGCAAACATTCTTTGGCGAACGCGCTCCCCAATAAACCCGCCCCTCCGGTGATAATACAAACTTTATCCAAAAGCGCGAAATTATTTTG
>CAYVZN010000015.1:4098-13031 GCA_964456125.1 uncultured Candidatus Saccharibacteria bacterium | reverse complement strand
CTGAGCGTGGCTTCACCCGCGCTTAGCGCGGGGGGATATTACCATACCACATTTATCTAAACGGATCAATTATTGGCTCATCTGGAAAGGGCTGTTTTTTTTCTCTTAAATCTTCCAGGACCTGTTCGAATAGCACAGTTTCTATTTTAGGAATGCTCACTTCGCCCTCGATATCCGCGGATATTGTTTTATACGCGTTGTTATAAAAAATAAACCCCGCGATAAGAAATACGAAAACAGCCCCCCCTATTACGACAAAAAGCTCGTATCGCTCAAAAAATCGCGGGAGATCCTCGGCGTTGATAAAACTCTTCAGTTTTTTAAGATTTAGCTTCATATCATCTCGTGAACACTGTTATTTGCGATATCACTTCTACTCCAGCGTATACGTTTTCTCCGGGAGATATTTTCCTCGCTATATTAAAACTATCAATATTTATATAATAGGGCAATGCCCAAAGCTTTTCAAAAAACTTAACAACCGCGGTATAGTCACCCTTCAGTTTCAAATTAAAGATGATGCTCGGGAATTTCTCCTCTAGAACCGCCTTTTTTTCTTCATCTTCTTGTGTCTTTCTGCGTGAGCGATCTAATCTCGCCTTTTCTTCAACGATGCTCTCTTCTGTTAACTCCCGCAAAATTTCCAGATCATATTCAAGCCCGGTATTTTTAGCTATATTCTCAAATTGTATTACTAGTTTCAGTTTATCTTCATACGTTTGGGCAAGTAATGCCTGCATAATTTCTTCTTGTTCGCGAGTTGTCTTTTCGAGCTCTTTTTGAATAAGCTCGGCTTCTTTTTGGTTCTGCTCTAGTCCCGCAAGTTCTTTATAGGTTCCAAGATATCTTTCTTTTGCTAAAGCCAGCCCGCCCATTATCGCGTAAAATCCGTACCCAAAAATAATCAATATCGCTACTGCTATTCCTGTAACCAGTAAGTTTCTTTTTCTTAGTTCATCTTCCATAATTAACGAAGCTTACAATTAAATGTAAAATTCACGTCCAGCTCCCTCACTATAACTGGCGATGTAAGATCCCCGCAAATAGAATTTTTTTCAAGATTCTGCTTAAGAACAAGGGCCTGATCCCGAGTATCCGCGTGGCCCGCAATCAATAAAGATTCACCGCTAAAAGACATAGTAGTAAACTGTACGCCCTGAGGAACGTGCTTGCCCATATCTCTTAAAATTTCAGGAAAGTTGAATTTATTTATATCGTTTACTTTTTGAATTTTTACAAGGGTTTTATTAAGCTCGTTTATCTTCTCCTTAACTTTTTCATAAATCTGTGAAGTTTCAGTAAGGCGCTCTTGTCGAAGACGCTCTTCAAATATAGGAGTCTGGATATTTATGTATAAAATCACATTATATATTAGAACTAAAAATATTAAACCCAAAAGCGCAAAAATTCCCTCAATCACCAATAAAAGCCGCAGAAAAACGTCTTTTTTAATCGCTTCTTTTTGAGTTTGAGGAAGTAAATTCATCGATTAACCTACAACCAACAACCTATAACCTATAACTCGTTATTGGTTATATCAGCGCTAGGCCCAGCGCTGTCGTATACCTAATTGATTCCAGGTATGACAATTCGGGTGTTTCGCGAAGCGGCGGCTCAAGGATATTTATCCAAGGACTTGCTATTTCCGCCGGCATCCGCAAAGCCGTAGTTAAATACTTCTCTATACCTTTAAGACGAGCTCCTCCGCCCGAAAGAAAAATTTTCTCTATGCCCTCGCCTCCGCTATGAACATGAGCCGCGTGTTCCGCGTAGAAATCCGCGTAGCTCTTTATTTGCTCTTTAAGATCAGTCATCACCGGTATAATTGCCTCAAAGACCTTTTCGTTTTCATCGCGATTCATGCCGATCTCTTTTTTTAATTTTTCGGCATCTTCTACGCTAATACTCATGGACCGCGCGATATTCATTGTCATTATATCTTCGGAAATATCTATGGAAGAACTAAATCTCAAGCCGCGCCCGGCGTAGATTATAAAATTTGTGCGAGTCTGCCCAAGATCAACTATAAGTGCCGGTTTTTCTGAAACCCCGCCTTTTATCAAACATCTCGCGAGAGCAAGGGATTCCGGCTCAAGGGAAATGGGCTTTATTCCAGCTTTCCTAAAAAGCTCTATGTAGGAATCTATTAAATCGCGCGGAGCCGCGCTGATAAGTATGTCCAAATGATCAATGCTTTTTCGCAATGGTGAAATAACCTGCCAGTCAAAATATACATCCTTTAAAGCAAAGGGAATATTTGCTTCCACTTCCCACTGTATTGCTTCCTCGGTTTCTTTTCTGCTCATTTTGGGAAGCTGTACAACGCGCAAATAAGTCTTCTGCTCGGGAAGGGAACAAGACGCGTACGCGGTTTTGAGCGCGCCCATTTTAAGATTACTCAAAGAAGCCCTCATAACATCGGCGAGTTTAGCATCTGATAATATTACGCCGTTTTCCATAAGGCCTTCCTTTATGTTTGCCTCTCCAAAATTTTCCAAAAAAAGCTTGCCCTTCTTTCTGGAAAGTTTAGCGATTTTTATGGATCTGTCGGATAAATCCAAACCAAACGGCTCCGGAGTTATTTTAAAAAGATTATTAAACATTTATATATATAAAACGCTCCGTCAACATCTATTGTAACTTTTATGGGACTTCTTTCCAACTTTCAACCTCCCATCCCGCAGAAGGTCCCGACGAAAACTCCGCATTCAACAAACCCGATTCGTAAGTAACAATAGCATTCTCTCCCAAATGAAACCTATACGCTGTCACTTCTGATACGTTAACTCCATTATGCAGCGAAACCATAGAGTCGGTAGAGTAAAAAATTGCGCCTGATGCGTTATTGTGAAGATCTACCGCGGCGTCATGATGTGTGCACCCCACCGCCGGAACTCCGTTACATCCCTGCAGTGTAGTCAAAATCATAATATAGCTTCCCGCCTGACCGGATCCAGAAAAAGTACTGTTATTTTTTATGTGAATCCAGCCGTCTGCGATTAAAATACATGAAAGTAATCCATACGAAGGATCACACTTCGCGGTAGATCCGTTATCTATATCAATATTGCCGCGCACATAAATTGTACCCGTTATCGTAAGAGTCTTGTTGTTTGACGTCATATTAAGGTTACCGGTAATTTCCTTTGGCCCTAAGCTAACGTTGCTAGTAACATTGTAGTCTCCTATGATAGTCCCCCCCAATGCCGCGTCAGCTTTCCAACCGTCTATTACGGCATCGGAAATCGGCATTGGCGAGATAGGGGGATCCGGCTGATTAGGATATCCCGTCCCAGGGGTCAAGGGGTTTCCACCGCAAGTAGGATTTGTCGGACTATCTAGAAAACTTTTGGAAACCGCGTCAATGGTTGATGTGGACTGATAATACGCGTCTCCGCAAATATTGCTATTAGTGATCTGGTTTGCTTTAACCGTTCCGTACACGACTAAACCGTCAATAGAACTAATGCCGGTCCCAAGATATGTTTTAAAATTAAGGTCACCCGTCGCGCTGCTCCAGGGATCATCATCCCAATCTTTACTATATTTTGGGCTTCCGTTGCTGTATCCCGCGGCGCTGTCTTTACACCAAACCCAATACTTACTCGCGTTTTTAGCCGCGTCAATAACTATCCAATAAGTATTTCCCGCGATTAAGGTTGCTGGAGAAGAAAAAACAATATCTATCCATCCATAACTAGTTGTAACCAGACTTTCATCAAGCGCGCCGCTTGCTATGCTTGTATTGCCCGGGGATCCTGAAACGTTGTTTGTAATGTAAACAGTCCGATTTCCGGGACTGCCAACTTTTTTTAAATACAAACTTACCTTTGATAATTGCTTTGAATCTGCGGCTACAAAACTCTGCGCGAAATCAATCTTGGGATCTGCTTGGCCGACGATCTCATCGGCATTGCAAGTTGTGAATTCCGTGCTTAAAGATATTCCCGTAGCAACTGTTGCGTCTCCCGTTATCGTTGACCCTGAAGTTCCAACTATCTCGCCATTTGAGTAAAAATTACCGCTGGCTCCCCCGGATCCTTCAATTCTGCTGTTATTATCCATTGTAACTCCCCCTTCGCCAACCTGGACTCCGTAAAAAAATCCTATGCCGGTAGATGCTATTTTGTACTTAGCCTCAATCTTTCGTATACGATCCGAACTCTCGCCCTCTGATGTTATTGTTCTAATGCCGCCGATAATAGACGAAATTGTTACTTCAGCTGAAGCGTTTCCGACTTGAAGCGTGTACGGGCTTGACCAGATTTTATCGCTCCCGACCCTAAAAAGCGCGTCTTCAAGGCCGGACTCTGCCGCGTATATGCTCTCATAAGAATACACTGTATTCTTTGAAGCCTGGGCTCTATTTAAAAACACAAAAACCGCGGACAAAGAAAGCAAAGACGCGGCGAACATCGCGACTATGCCGATTAATAACGCGATTATGCCTTGTTGGTTCATAAGCTTCCTAGCTTCCTAGCTTCCTAGCTTCCTAGGACAACTCCAGATAATATCTAGAGCCTAGGAAGCTAGCGCCTAAGAAGCTAGTTAGTACGGCCTAACTCTAGCGCTTACCTGGTAAGTTTCCGTGAAGTAATACTCCGATTTTGGACTTTTATATCTAATAGTAAAAATCATTTGCACGGATTCCGCGCCGCCGGCTTGAGTTATCTCCCTGAAAGTTAAGCTCGTTAATTCAGTCTTTGAAGAGCTTGCGCACGAAACTCCGTAAAATTCTCGCTTTACGCAAAATTTTCCATCATCCGCATAAATATCAACGTAGCTCTCTGATTCTTCCGGGGGTAAATCTCTAACACTCAAAAGAGAGAGCTGGCCCGGATCTCCGATAAAATCGCTTGTCCGATCATATACGGACTGCGAGTGGCGAACAGTTGTGTCGAACAACTGTATAATAGCTGCGGCATTTGCCTGCACTTCTTCTTTGGCGGTTGATTTTACGGTTGCCTCCAGTACGCTCATAACGAATGTGACAGCGAGAACAAGCACCATGGATAAAATCGCCGTATAGACCAGAAGTTCGACTAAGGTAAAACCGTTTTTTTTGACCACTGACCACTGACCACTGACCACTGACCCGGACAACCGACTTAAGTCAGTTGTCAGTTGTCAGTTGTCAGCTGTTTAAATTACAGTTTTCTACTGCCAATTCGTTAAGTAAGTCCTTAAATTTCTAGAAGTTGTAGTTCCGTTGCTTTGCCATTCCACATAACTAACAATCTCCAGCGTATCAGAATCCAAAGATCCGCTTGGCGAAGAAACAATATTATCGCTTGCGTCTCTATTCACGCTGTTTATTACAATCCACCGGGAATATCCATTGATAGCGCCGGGATCTATGCTCGATAATACCCAAGAATTCCCTGAGATTTCCGGATAATATTCAGCGCCAATAGTTAGTGATGATAAATTAGACCAAGCATCATCGCGTATACTACGCACGGCCTCCAAGGACTCCGATAAAAGCGTGTATGCTGCCATCTCCTCTCTCTTTACCCTCTCTGTCTGCACCTGAAGCTTGAATAATTGCAAAACCGCGGTAAAAGACACAGTTATTACTGCTATAACTACGATTATTTCTACCATACCCAACCCATTTTCACTCTGCTGATTTCTGTATTTTTGCATGTAATTTTAAAATAGTTAATCTATAGCCGTGTTCTTAATTTTCAATTTACAAATTTTCAATTTTCAATCAATTACTGAATTAGCCAAGTCCCAATTGAAAATTAAAACATTGAAAATTGTTTGAAAATTGATAATTGAAAATTTGTAAATTTACCTATATATCATACTTCCTCCATTCGCCCCAACTGTCGGAGCGCCGTCTGCCGCGTAAGACACTATTGCCATGCCATCAACGGAAATATCAACGGCTTTATTATTTATTCTGCGATCACGATCAATAGAGAGAACGGTGTCATTACTATCAAGATAATAAGTGTGTATTCGCATAGTTTGATTAGAACCTCCTACGTCATAAGTTCCTTCCCAGTCAAACTCCGTGTTTGTGTCGTTAAAATAACCGGACATTGCTACATCTTTCACGACGTCCGGATTTGGGGGGTCATGAAATACTAATCTAAGGGTAGTATGACCTCTAATGCTCCAGCCCAGATCAAACTCCATATGCCGCGAATCCGTAACCGGCGGCGGATCTATGCCGTAATTGATTCTAAAGCTAAAATCATATTGGTCAACCGGTCCAAGCCGCTCGCCTGCGTAACTCGGGACATTGTTTTGACCCACGTAACGCCACGCGTCGCCCCCGGCATACGCTGGCGGCGCGGATGCTGAATGCGCGTAGCCCCAATATATAGTCCCCGTGGCATACGAAAAGGCGATAGTAGAATCAGGCAATGATCTTAGCCGTAAAAAGTACTGGGTATTCGCCGAAAGAAAAACGGGCCTCGGAAAAATAAAACTAATCCAGCCGAAACTACTCGACAAAGACGCGCCCTTCACTATCCAGCTTCTTCCAAGCGTAGCGCCAACGGTGCTAGTTTGGCGTATATCCAAAAATACATCGCTTGGACTTGGGGTTGTTCGCCTCAAATATAGATCCACGCCCTTCGCATAAACATCGCCTAGCCCGACAGTAAAACTCTGCGCTGGATCTCCAAACCCGGAATTTGCCGGAAACGACGCGAGATTCCCGTCTGTTGTCCCGCCGGTGTATTCAAGCGATGTAACCGCGCATACGGACTGAACTTCAGCAATTCCTGACGCGTCTACGCATATCGCGCGCACCCGGGATGTGTCGGACAGATCTTGTAATATTACTGATCCAAAATCAGACGACTCGCCGGTTAGACGGTCGAATACTATCTCGCTGCCTCCGCCCGCAAGATCAATAGAGCTTATAGCTACGCCCGTTGCGATATCAAAACGTTCATTGTCGGGATCAATGGGATTATATGATGTGCCTTCAAAAAGAAAGTACTCATTAGTTAAGCTGTCTATATGCACTCCAAAACTCTGTTTATTGTGAGATGCTAAAGTCTTGCTGCGCGCAAGGCTTAAAATGCTTTCCAGTTCCTGCGCCTCTCTATCAACATCGCTTCTTTGGCTAAGCGAAATATAAACGCTTCCCGATATCGAGACTAAAATAGCAGAAACCCCGATTACTATTAGAAGTTCTATGAGGGTGAATGCTTTCATAAAAGCTTTCTAGCTTTCTAGCTTCCTAGCTTCCTAGGACAACTCCAGATAATTTCTAGAATCTAGGAAGCTAGAGCCTAGGAAGCCTTTCATACATTTCCCATTATGCTATACATTGGCTGAATCATTGATACCGCGAATACTCCCACGACCGCTCCAATAATCAGCATCAGTACGGGCTCTACAATAGATGATAAATTCTTAGTCGCGTTATCAACTTCTTCTTCGTAGAATTCCGCGATGCGGTTTAATACGCTTCCCAGCGCGCCGCTTTCTTCCCCAACCCGCACCATCTGCACAATAAGCCCGGGGTAAATATTTTCGAACTTAGAAATAGCTTCGTATAAAGACGTGCCTTGCTGAACGTCTTTGTGCACCTTATCCATACTTTCTCTATAATACACATTTCCCAAAGTGTCTCTTGTTATGATAATGCTCTTTAGTATCGGCACTCCCCCTTCCACAAGCGAGCTTAGGGTGCGGGAAAAACGAGCAGAATTTATTTTTCTCGTAATGCCATTTAAGACCGGAATTTTAAGAAATGCCCCCGATAAAAACTTTTTTCCTTTTTTTGTGGAGGCTGATTTTTTAAACAAAAACAGGAATATCGGCACAGATCCAAAAACTATATACCAGTAATCTCTTATAAAATTGCTTGTATTTATAACAACCGTTGTTAAGAACGGAAGGTCTACATCCAAATCCAAAAAAATCGCTGATATTTTAGGCACAACCATTGTCATCATAAGCGCGCCTATGCCTCCCATCGCGACCACGATAACCGAAGGATACATAAGGGCGCCTTTTATCCGCGACCTTAAATCATGCTCTTTTTTTAAATGATCGGCGAGCAGTTCAAGAACCTCTGTCAGTTTTCCCGTGGCGTCTCCGGAGCGAACCATGCTGACATAAAGATTGTCAAAAATCTTAGGGTACTTTTCGATTGCGTCAGCGATGCGCTCACCTTTGCGAATTCCCATCTCTACACTCGAAATTGCGTTTTGAAAACTTATATTCTTTGTCTGCCTGGAAAGAACCTCTAGCGCGCGGTTTAAAGATACGCCGGCAGAAACCATTACTGCCAAATGCCTTGAAAACATAATCTTATCCGTAAGAGATACGCCCCGTATGGAATCTAAAACCCTATTGACATCAAAGCGTAAAAGATACTGTAAAAAACCTCCGCCTCCTCCGAAGTTTTTTGTTTTGCCGCCGCCTTTGAGCTCTATTGTTACCGGAACAAAGCCCTGGCGCCTCAATCCTCGGGCCACTTCTACTTTATCTTTCGCCTCGATAGTCCCAGTCTCGCTCTCTCCTTTTAAATTTTTCGCTACATATAGATAAGAAGACATAATTATATTATCTCATATACTCCCTCGAGTGCCAACATGCTAAATTTGACAATATTTATATCACTGCTATCATGGGGATATGAGTAAAACTATTCTTAAAATAAAAGATAGAATTCTTGTGTTGCCGCAAGAACTCAAAAAAAATTGGCAGAGAGCCGAAGTTTTTGTTTTTCCTTCAAAAGATACTCTTATATTAAAAAAAATACGAAAGCCCTTGCAAAATTTATCCGAAGTCGCTGACCGAGTATCCTCTCCTCCCTTAAGCCAAAAGGAGATAAACAAAGAAATCGCTACTTATCGCAAAAATAAATGAGGGCGGTCTTAGACACTAATGTGTTTATATCAGGAATATTATGGAAAGGAACGCCTCATAAGATAATAGAACTTGCGGAAAAACAAAAA
>CAYVZN010000015.1:0-3998 GCA_964456125.1 uncultured Candidatus Saccharibacteria bacterium | reverse complement strand
TGTGCCGCTTTTATTATTCCGTCTTCTGCCATTGTAATCATTCCTTCCTTTACAGCTTGCTGGTGCAACTCGTCGGAAGTAGTATGAGAAGTTATGAGAGCTCTTATTGGCTCTGTGACCTGAAGAACCTCATAGATTCCTATTCTTCCCTTATATCCGTCAGGGCATTTTTTGGATGGCTTTGGCTTGCAAAATTCTATATCTTCAAATTTGGCAGTTTTTTCAATAATCTTATTTTCACGCAAATGCGACATGACCCTATCTAAGTCAGCGTATTTTTTAATATCATTAATATCCTGCTCTTTGAGTTTGTATTTTTCGAAAGCGTCGGAGCAAATTTTTCTCACAAGACGCTGGGCAACAATTACATTCACGGTTGATGCTATTAAAAATGCCTCCTGCCCCATATCCAATAATCTAGGCAAGGCGCCGGCGGCGCTATTCGTATGAAGCGTTGAAAGCACGAGATGCCCCGTTAGAGCCGCGTTTATAGCGAGAGAGGCGGTTTCCGCGTCTCTTATCTCTCCGACCATCATAATATCCGGATCCTGCCTTACAAGTGAACGCAGACCCGACGCGAAAGTAAGACCGATATCGGCTCGAACCTGTGTCTGATTTACTCTCGGCATGCGATATTCTATAGGATCCTCTATCGTCGAGATATTAACTCCGGGGGTATTTAAAATATCCATGGCAGTATATAAGGTAGTCGTCTTTCCCGACCCCGTTGGGCCGGTGACTAAAACCATGCCAACGGGTTTCTTTAGATTTTTATGCACTTTTTCAAGAGCTTCACCCGCGAATCCCAGCTCCTCAAGAGTAAAGCCCTTCACATCTTCACGCAAAAGACGCATGACTATTTTCTCGCCATTAAAGACCGGCAATATTGAAACACGGAAAGAAACTTTGTAATCTTCTGTTTCTATCTTAAAACGTCCGTCTTGAGGCAACCGATGCTCGTCAAGTTTTAACTCGGATAATACCTTAATACGCGCAACTATGCCGGTACTTACGTTAAATGGCAATGTCATTGTATCGTGGAGTATTCCGTCTATTCTATACCGCACTATCACTTCTTTTTCCTGCGGCTCTATGTGTATATCAGAGGCGCTCTGTAAAACCGCGTGCCTTAAAATCGCGTCCACTATCTTGACTATCGGAATCTCTTCAGCTTGTTTTTGTAAGGCCTGCTTTTCGGTTTCACCTTTTTCTGGCTTTACAATCTTCACCACCCCGGACTCCTTGCTTATAAGTTCTCCGAATTCGGCCTTCAAGCTCTCTTCGTACTGCTTAAGCGCGTTCTTCATGCTTGCGACGTTTGTGAGTCGGGGCAGAATCTTTAGATTTGCCGTTTTCTTCACAAAATCGATAGTCTGTAAATCTTCCGGGTCTAGCATCGCAACCTCAAGTTTATTCCCTTCTTTTCTGTAAGATATAATATTGTGTTTCCGGGCAATAGCCTCCGGAATAATTTTGAGTACAGCAGGGTCTATCGTCTCTCTTTCAAGACTCACGTATGGAATACCCAAGATATATGCTTCCAATTTTTCTAACTGCTCTTCTGTTATTGCCCCCTCATTAATTAAAATATCTCCGAGCTTTTGGTTCGTTTCTTTTGCTTTCTTTTCTGCCGCTTCTACTTGTTTTTGTGTTACAAATTCCGCGTCGAGAAGAAAGGCCTTAAGTTGTTGGGATTCAACCTTCAAAAAATCACAGAACAGACACGGAACACCCGCCTCGCGGGTACCTACACGGAACAGACACGAAAAGTTCAGTGTCAGTTCAGTGTAAGGTTCAGCGTCGGTTCAGTGCTTACTTCAGCAAGTCTTTTACTTTCTGCACAACTTCCTCCAGCTCATAGTTTGCCTTAACAAGATAATTCGTTGCTCCGAGCTCAAGGGCTTTTTCAACATCGCCTGAGCTCTCCAGGTTTGTGAGAACAATAACTTTTATGTCTTTCGTTTCGGGATTCTCTTTTAGTTCTTTTAGAACTTCGAATCCGTCTTTCTTCGGCAGAATTAAATCCAGGAGCACAAGATCGGGTTTTTCTTTTTTTGCTATCTCGACGCCAGTGTCTCCATCGAGAGCTTCCAATATCTCAAACCTCTCTTGTCTTAGTATCTCGCCGACTGTTTTTTGAAGACCCGGTTCATCTTCTATGAATAAAATTTTGGCCATAGCTGTCACGGAACAGACACGGAACACGCACACGGAACAGACACGAAAAGTTCAGTGTCAGTTCAGTGTAAGGTTCAGTGTCGGTTCAGTGCTTATTTTAATGGTAATTCGAACCAAAATGTAGTCCCCTCCCACTCTTTTGATTTAAAACCTATTTTTCCGCCGTGAAGCTCAATAAAAGACTTTGCGATGTAAAGCCCTAGGCCCGATCCCTCTGTTCTGTGGCGCATCGCGTTGCGTGACCTGAAAAATTTATGAAAAATATTGCGCTGTTCGTCTTTTGGTATACCGACGCCATTATCCCGAACTTCGATACGAAAAAACTGGTCCTTCTTTTTTAGCGAGATAACAACTTTTCCCTGTGCCTTAATATACCGAATCGCGTTGTCCACTAAATTGCTAAGAACCATTGAAATATATTGTTTGTCTATATAAACAGTAGAGTTTTGTAATGAATTTTCAAAATTCAAAGATACGTTGTTTGCTTCGGAAAAACTTCGGACTTCTTCTACGAGTTCTTTCACCAACGCGCTTAAATCAGTCTTTTCTTTCTTAAGAAGGACTCTCCCCTGTTCTATGCGCGTAACATTGAGCAAGTCGTTTACGAGCTTGATCATGCGATCGTTGCTGTCCTTCATAATCTCCGCGTGTTCCAATTGCTTGCCTTCAAGCTTCCCTATTCTACCTGACATAAAAAGGTTAAGAGACCACTTTAGGGAAGACAGCGGAGTGCGAAGCTGGTGGGACACAATGCTTACAAACTCGGTTTTCATACGATTTGCCGTCGCAATTTTATCAAAGCTGTTTACTATTATATTGCCGATCGTAAAAATTATTACAGTAACGCCAACAACGCTTATCACCGTTAAATTCTCCTCCGCAAACTTTATGGCTATAAGGTGTGTCGCTGTCATCGCGGATATTGTTACTCCGCCCATAACTACGAAAAGAAACTTCGGACATTGCCAAATACTGATTCCGTACTTACTGCAATCTTCCCAAAAATTTAACTCTGAAATTATTTTCTTTAATAATGTCATAATAATATTATACTACTAATAACTAATTTACGAAAATGGGGATTTTATTTGTTTCTCAGCGAAAGCAAGTCCTGAGCTTGTCGAAGGACGCAGCTTGAGCTGCTAGAAACAAATAACCCCGCGCCAATTTTGCCTTTGTTTTTCTGGAGATACATTGCCTGAAAAAATTGTGTAAAAATATTGCAGCCTGCGCGGGGCGAACAGCCCCCCCCCTCAGGGGCGAAGCGGGCTGCCAAAGTCATTTCTGCAAAATTGGTGCTGGGGTCATCCAAGCAATACAACATATAGTTCTAGCCGAGAATTTGTGCTAAGATAACCCATATCGGGGTCGCGCTCAGCGCGACATTACCCGCGCTAAGCGCGGGGTATAGTGTAATGGCAGCACGAGTCCTTTGGGAGGATTTAGTCTCAGTTCAAATCTGAGTACCCCGACATAAACATAAATTTGGTCTTTTAAAATTTAAGGAGGAGTTATGGAAAAGCTTGAGCAGTATCCCAGAGAAGCCCTACTGTATTTTCTTTCGGAAATAAAGTCATTGCGCCCTGAATATATTAATTCCTCACGAAAAGAACTTCTTGGCAGAATCGGCGCAAAAACAGAATTAAATAAATGCATAAGCGAATTTGTAAAATCAGTGCCTATTTTTAGTGATTCTAAGTTTATTGACTGCTGGAACGCGGCATTTCCTCAAGATGGCACAGTATGCCTTAAAACCAGCTTTGGCGCATGCGCCTATGACTCAAGCGGTATCGTTATCGCATCGGCAAACAATAAAAGAA
>CAYVZN010000014.1:0-13159 GCA_964456125.1 uncultured Candidatus Saccharibacteria bacterium | reverse complement strand
ATGGCAAAGCTTTCAAAAAGCCTCAAAAAATATATCCGCAAAGAAAAGGCTCGTATACGATGGGAATTTTTGGATAAAAAAGAGCGAGAAGAAAAACTTCAAGCTCTGTTTAAGTTATTGGTTTTAAAATTAGAAAAGTCGCCAGAATAAAAATTGACAGCGGCGCAAGTTTCCAAACAGAATAAAAATTTGCGTTCGCCTCTTTTTGGGTTGTAAGATTCGCGTCTATTTCAGCTAAAATTTTATCGCGCTCGTTTTCATCAAAGTATTTGCCGCCCGCCTCGTTCGCGAGGGTCCTTAATGTTTCTGTTCTTAAGTAGGTAGTAACTTTTTTGTTCCCGAGTGTTCGTTCAAGGTCGGCAATATCTCCTGTCTCCGGGTTGTAAATCGGAATAAATGCCCCATTTTCTTCACCCACGCCGACTATAACTAATTGTATGCGCCCCCTTTTTATTTCGGAAAGCGCCTGAACAAATTTTTCTTCGCCTTCCGTGTACTCTCCGTCTGTAAATAGGATCAATACTCGCGAGCGAGCTTCTTTGGGAAAAGCTATCGCGGCGATAGAAAGGGCTCCGGCAATATTAGAGCCCTCCTGCGCTACCGATTCAACTCTAAGAACATTATCAAGCGTTTTTTTAATATAGCCGCAGTTTTTAATATTATCGCCCGATTCAGGGAAATACGCGTGCGATCTTGTTATTCGCGTAAAAGCATATAGAGCAGTATGCGCGTCGGGGTAAGCGGCGCATATATTTTTTATTATTTCTTCACTGCGGTCAATTCTGTTTTTATTTCCAAGCGGCCTTTCCGCACCCATGCTTTTTGAAGTATCAACAAGGAATAATATATGAGAGGTGCGAACGGTACTAAGATTTTTCGAGTTTGGGATAATCAGCAATAGCGCAACGCACGCGCACAAGATTGAAAAATATACCACCCTTAGAATATGCTCTCTCTTTATGGCGCTCTTGGGATCCCAAATATATTTAAGGAGCAGAAAACGTTTCCGTATACCGAGCAGTAATACAACAAGAGTAAGGATGGCCGGTAGAATTATCGCGTACAGCATCATTCATCCACTTCGCTAATATACGCTTTGCGTCGGGGGATCATTTTTTTCATCAACATCGGGAACCGCGTCCAAATCAAGCGGTTCTCCCCCAAGCCCCGGCGCCAGGGGCTTTGTTATTTTATTTCTAAGGTCATCCTGAGAAATTTTACCGCCTTTTATGGGATTAAAACTCGTGTCTGATCCTTTTGGCGGAGCATCGGGTTGGGTGTCGGCGAAAAGAGGAATTTCATTTGGATCAACCCCTCTTTTTAACGCAAGGTTGTCAAGATACGCAAGATTGTGTTTCGCGTCAAAAAATTCGGGTTCTTGCCTAAGCGATTCTCTTAAATTAGCCCGAGCCGCGCGATACGCATTAATGTCGCCTGTGCCCTCAAACATCTTTAAGTTTATCCATCCTTGGTTATAAGATGATTTGAAGTTTTTTATTTCCTGCCATGAAGATAGAATTTGGGGCAAATCCTGATATCTTGCTTCGTCCACGGCATCTTTGCTCGCGACAGTGAGATAGTGAAATTTTTTGGCCTGCGCTTTATCCTTTATGTTGCTTGCGAGCATTATTGCCCCAAGCATAACGCAGGTGATTCCCAGAACAACAAGCAGGGACACAAACGCGACAGTTTTTTTATTCATATTTCACCTCTATGGAACCTTGGGGAATTTTTCGTTTAGTATAAGGGCGATGCAAGTGAACAGGAAGCTTGAAACTATCAGCCACGGCGCGAAAGACGTTTTTGTTAGAATTTTTTCTTCGGACAAAGACGGGGGCAAGTCGCTTGCGAGTCGGTCGGCGATTTGTTCAATTTTTCGGGTATCATCCACGCGATATACGGGTATGCCGGAGTTTTTGAAAAGATCAAGTTTTTGTCTGGCTATTTTCTCTTTTTCTTCTTCATCCTTTTCTATGTAATCACTTACAACAGCCACCGCGTATGTTTTTATGCCGTAGTCTTCGCGCAGACTGGTAAGTTTTTTAGGAGTTTGAGTATCAAGCGTCCCGACATCAAGCGTTAGGTCTCCCACATAAACAATAACTTCATTTCCCGTATAGTCTTTGTGTGAAATAATAAAATCTTTCGCGAACTCAAGGCCGCGTACGGCTTGCGTTCCCCTAGATTCGGCATCTTGCTTGACCCTTACCGATTCAAGCACACCTTCTATATTCAGCACGCCAACAAGAGTGGCCGGAGCAAGGACATCTGTTATCTGTGAGGCATCGTATGTAAAGTCGCGAGATACGTATTGTTCACTATCAAAGAACACAAGCGCGAACTCATCCCCTTGGCGCTTCTCGACAAATTTCCGGATAAAAATTCCGGCTTGCCCCATTCGAGTTTTTTCGTACGAAGGAAGGGGAGAGCTTGTATCGTCAAATCCGATTGTCATACTGCCGGAAGCATCGAAAACAATGCAAATTCTGCGGGCGGTGTGATTTACATTTATAGTTTGCGCGGACTTGGGGTTGAGAGATGCAAACAATAATAGCAGAAGGGAAATCGCGGATAGCAGAAAAATTGCGATATGCGCCGCGCGCAATATCTTTCCGCGGTTTTTTTTGGTTAATATTCCATGACTGTGAGGAATAAAAGATTTTTTACTCCGCCTTATCCAAACCCAAAGTATAAGAGAAAGCATCACGCCCGCGAAAATAAAAAACGGAGGCGCGAAGCTTATATAGATAGGTCCTATCAGCAAAGCGTTTCACCTCCGTTTCTAAGAATATTTTCCACAGCGTTTAGGCAATCTTCAAAATCTTCCTGTTGTACTTCGTCAGTTCTGTATGCTTGTTGCAGTTTACGTTTTACACTATCAAGGGAATTACTGCGGCCGTTTTCTTTTTCAATCTTGAGGCAGAGGTGATAAAGCTTATCGCAGGCAGAGCGCAAGGGAATAGTTTTAAGGGCCGTTAAAGTTTTCAGGGGGTCGTTATCTGGAGAACCCACATCGCGGTTTTCCGTTTTATGCTTTTTATTCAAGGAAACTAAAGTTTTTACCGCGAAAACCGTCCCGCAAACAATAAATATAGCTCCCATTACAATAAGCCATATATCAAGGCCGTGGCCGGGAAAAGTATGCTCTGCCAACAGTCTTGGATTATCCGCGGACATGGAAGCAAAAGCGATATTTTTTCTTGGGCGCAGGGTAGAGGTGGATATAAGAACCCCGTTTTTTATCTGGGAATACTGAAACATGGTTTCAAGCGTCATTTCCCGCGCTTCTGTGAACCAGCACTGAAATTCTACCGTGACACTTATAATCCTAATGTTTTTTAGAGTTTTTTCTCTTAGTATTACATGGCTATATTCTTCGCACCTAACCAGATAATTCTCTTTGAAGTTAATATATTGCTCGGCTATTTTGTTTTTGTCAACTTCAATCGTTTCAGGATAAAAAAAGATTTTCCATTCTATGATAAGAATATCACCCGGAAGTATTCCTACTTCCGGGGTAACATCAAGCTGCGCGTAAATTCCATTTTTATCAAGTTCTGTTTTAATACTCGGCAGAACCTCTTCTTTTTCCCGAAAGAACCCTCCGATCCATATCAATGAAGAAAGGAGGGCAATTATGGCAGCACAAACAGCGATTAAAGCCAGTGCCCGATGATGTTTTTTCACAACGCCCTCCTTTATTTTTATCTATTTCGTCTATAGAGCCATTCTAAAATAGATTTTATCGCATCATCACGATTTTTTCCTTCAATCCATAAGAAGTCAATGGTAAGACGGTTGAATAATTCGCGAAGTTTAGCGTCATATGCTTCAAGATTAGCACTGCGCAATGTATTTAGATTACGATGGGTTTCCATGTCCCTAGACGAAATTCTCGCGTGTCCGGTTCGCATTTTCTCCCGAGGGTCCCGCACAACTACAGGTATCAGTTCTTGATTAAGCGCGAATGGCTTCAGCTCGGATTCCAGGCCTTCTTCCGAGAAAAAATCTGATACGAGAAATACAATATCACCGGCGCGCGCGTATCTGGAAAGAGGCCTCAAGGCGCAAGACAGGACGGCTTCTCCCGGAGGAGTTTGGAGGGCGGGCCTGCGAAACAATCCGGTTTTTGGCTTTCTGAAAATGTGTACTTTATCGGAGAATCCCACTAGTCCAACCGAACTGCTCCCTTCCCGCGCCAGATGCCCGGCAAATAAGAAAAAACCATTTATAAGATAGGGCTTGGCTCCAAATTCCATGGAGCGGCTTAAATCTTGCACGATCCACACGCGCATGTTTCGTTCCGAGATTTCTTCGCGAACTGCCATTTCGCCGGTTTTGGCGTAATGCTTCCAGTGAATTTTTCTTGAATCGTCTCCGAATTCATAAGGGCGCAAGCCGCTAAACTCCTGGCCATGCCCTTTCAGGCGGCTTTGAAATGACCCCGATAAAGCGGTTGTAACCTTTCTTTTCGGGGAAAATGGGAATTTACGAAAAAGAATTTTTTCTGCTTGCGACATGCCTGTCCCTTGCCTCTGTTTTGATATCTTCTACAAGCTGTTTCCAGTCATTTTCTGTTCCGTTCCAGTTCATTTCATTCATAATAAGGCGGGGCTTGAGGATGTATTCGGCCAAAGCGTCAACATCGTCGGGAATTACTTTTGTATCTTTCCGAACGATCAAGGCATGAGCTTTACTCGCCACAACAAACATTTTACTTGCCCTCGGAGAAGCACCAAGTGCTATAAGATTGGGATTATACGAACGGGTCGTACGCACAATTTTCACAATGTACTTATAGATTTCCTCATCTACATGCACATTTTTTGCTCGGAATATTTCAAGATCAATCAACCCTTGGGCATTCCAGATCTTCGTGTCAACTTTCGGCATGGGTCCGTTCCCTTGCCTTGCTATCGCTATTTCGTCTTCTTCTTCCGGGTAGGGAAAAGTAATCTCAAAAAGAAACCTGTCTAACTGCGCTTCCGGAAGGGGGAAAACCCCTTCCTGCTCAATTGGGTTTCTTGTGGCAAATACCATAAAGGGTTTGGGCAGAGCTATCGTCTCTGTTCCTATAGTAATTACTCTTTCTTCCATTGCATCCAAAAAGGCGGATTGCACCCTGGGAGTTCCGCGGTTTATCTCATCGGCAACAACGATGTTGGTGAATATCGGCCCTTTGTGTATTTGAAAGTTTTGATTTTGCGGATTCCATATTTCACTGCCCCGGATGTCGGATGGAGTAAGGTCCGGTGTTAGCTGAATCCGTTTGAACGTGCATCCCGAAACCTCGGCAATTGTTCGTACGAGAAGGCTTTTTGCAAGCCCGGGATAACCGGTATAGAGTACGTGTCCGAAAGAGGCGACAGCAACTAGCGAAAGGTCAATTTCTTTCGGATATCCTTTTATCCGTTTCTTGATTTCAGTTCTAATTTTTTCTATCTTTTCAAAAATCATGTCCGTGTCTATGTCTGGAATTTCCATCTCTTCACCTCATATATATTGTCAAGTAACAAATAACATGATATATTAACGATAATATCAGATAATGTCAACGACTCTACAACCCATATTCGTAAGCCCTACATTCGGGAAAATGACCCTGGAAGAATCCTGCCAGAGTATTTTCGATTATATGACAGAAGAGCCAAAATTCAGGTACTCTATTATGATCGGCACGGATTCAGAAGGGTTTGGGGAAGTTGATTTTGTAACGGCTCTTATGGTTCACAGGATCGGCCGCGGAGGACGCTGTTTCATCACAAAAACAAAAGTCTCAAACATAGTTGAGCTTCGGCAGAAGATTTATCAGGAAGCAACCCTTTCCCTTGAAATTACGCAACTCGTAGTCAAGGAATTAAAAAGATTTCTTAGTGAAGAGTTTTTATTCAAGGGCCTGGAAATTCATGTTGATATCGGAGAGAATGGTCCGACAAGAGAAATGATAAAAGAGGTTGTTGGCATGGTAAAAGGCAGCGGATATACAGTGCGCATAAAACCCGAATCATATTGCGCTTCTTGCGTGGCGGATAGATATACTGGCTAGGGCCGACAACTGACAACTGACTATTGAACATAAAAAACACTGCAGCATTTTGCTACAGCGTTTTTTTGTTATAATTAATGTGTTATGTCTATGCTTAATTTTCCCAAAAATTTTTTCTGGGGTACGGCTACTTCGGCTCATCAGATAGAAGGCAATAATACGAATAATGACTGGTGGGAGGCGGAGGTTAGCGGCCGCCTGCCGCACAAGTCCGGCAAGGCATGCGATTCATATAATAGATATGAGGAGGATTTTGATTTGGCAAAATCTATGAATAATAACGCTCATAGATTTTCCATAGAATGGTCCAGGATCGAGCCAGAAGAGGGGAAATTTAATCAGCAAGAAATAGAACATTACAGAAAAGTTTTACAAGCCCTTAGAGTGCGGGGGCTTGATCCATTTGTGACCCTGCATCATTTTACTAATCCTATCTGGTTTGCTAAAAAAGGCGGCTGGACCAACAAAAAAGCTCCGGAATACTTTGCAAGGTATGTTGAATATGTAGTTGATAAATTAAAGGAAGAAGTTGTATACTGGATTACTGTTAATGAACCGTTTGTTGTAAGTTGCGCAGGTTATTTGCCAATACAAGGATATACTAGCAATAGATGGCCGCCTTTTAAAAAAAATGATATTTTACGATTTTTTTCTTGTATAAAAAATATGGCAAAGGCGCACACGCGTGCGTATAAAATAATTCATTCTCACAATGAAAAAGCGCAAGTAGGAATTGCAAACAGTAATGTTTATTTTGAGGCATATCGCGGACGTTTTTTTTCCAGAATAGCCGTTCAGATCGCGAAGTATTTTTGGAATGAGTTATTTCTTAATAGAATTAAGAAACACATGGATTTTGTGGGCATTAATTACTACTCCCATAGCAGAGTTCATGTGCGTTTTTCATATCCTGGAAGTTGGAGTAATCAAAATGAAAACAAGGAGGTTTCGGATTTTGGTTGGGAAGTGTACCCCGAGGGCATATATCATGTTGTAAAAGAAATTTATAAAAAATATAAAAAGCCAATTTATATAACAGAAAACGGCATTTCTGACGCCGATGATGATCAGAGGCCGGACTTCATAAAAAATAATTTAAAGTGGCTGCATAAAGCAATTCAAGAGGGATCAGACGTGCGTGGATATTTTTACTGGTCATTGCTTGATAATTTTGAATGGGCAGAAGGTTTTACGCAGCGATTTGGCTTGGTCGAGGTAGATTTCAATACATTTGAGCGCAAAATCCGGCCAAGCGGAAAGTTATACGGAGAGATTTGCAAAAATAACGGATTAGATGACTAATTAAATCAAAAAGCGGTCCGACTACAGGCAGACCGCTGTCCGTATTTTTTGACTGTGCAGTTGCCAAGATATATGGGGACTTCGAATTTTTTCTCAAGACGTTTTTGAATCTGAAGCAGCGCCTGCTCTTCACTCACAGCGCTTGTCCATAGATTAATTTCGTCCTTGAATCCCGGCACTGGGCCGGATACTAAAAATTTATGCGTGCCTCTGCGCGGCGATTTTTTCAAAGGACGACCTCCTCTGCTTGTAAAATCTTGAATACTAGTATAGCATAATCCTAGAGAATTGCAAGGCCTGTCCTTAGCTCTGCAGTAGCAAAGCGTAGGGTAGGAGGAGCCCCGCGCTTAGCGCGGGTTTAGCCGAGCTTAGCTCGGCCCCCATAGTCCCCTCCTTCGCTCTCCCTGCGGTCGAGCTTCGGAAGGGCAAGCAACTTAGTTCGAGGCGGGCTTGTCCTTCCGAAGCTCCGATTACAATCGGAGCGTAGGAGGAGCCCCCATAGTCCAACGGATAGGACGCAAGATTCCGGATCTTGAAATGGAAGTCCGATTCTTCCTGGGGGCACGGCATAAGTACTTTAACAAAAACTCGCCCCCTCGTAGTTATGTGGTTCGGCGAGGCAAAGGAGGTAAAATGCAGACTTGCATGCAAATGCTTGAGCATAAACGTAAAGAAAATAAATATATCTGTGTCGGATTAGATACTAATTTTGAAGATATTCCGGAGAAGGTCAGTGATTTTTTGAGGAAAGAAGATGTTAAATTAAATTGCGGCGGTACAGGGCCTCTCATCAAGGCCTTTAACCGGAGAATTATTGCGGCAACAAAAGATGTTGCCGGAGCATACAAATATAATCTGGGCTTTTATCTTGCCAATGGACTGCAGGGTCACTGGGCGCTTCAAGAGAGCATCGGAGTTTCACGCGAAATGGCTCCGGACGTGCCTGTAATCTTGGATGGCAAATTTGGCGATGTCGGATTAAGCTCTAGTCAGTACGCAAGGTTCGCGTTTGAAGTATTGGGCGTTGATGCTGTAACCGTAAATCCTTATGGCGGCCGAGAAGATGGCCTTGATGCGTTTCTGGAATATAAAGACAAGGGCATATTTGTTTGGTGCCGAGGATCAAATGGGGGAGCAAAAGATTTTCAGGATCTTGAGATCGTGAATATCAGTTTTGATGCTTTATATGATGAGCCGGTTTATGAATTTGTTGCGGAAACAGTTTCTGTGTGGAATGCAAACAAAAACTGCGGCGTTGTGACAGGAGCAACTTATCCGGATCAGCTTGGGCGAATCAGGCAAGTAGTAGGAGATATGCCGATGTTAATCCCCGGAATTGGAGCGCAGAAAGGCGATTTGAAAAAAACAGTAAAAGCCGCGATTTACACTAACCCGAAAACAGGGGAGAAAAGTCTGCCCGCGATATTTAATTCTTCGCGCGGCATAATTTACGCATCTTCTGGCGAAGATTTTGCAGAGGCGGTGCGGAAAAAGGCGCGGTCGCCTAACCGGAAAATATTAAAAACATTAGAGGAGGCCCGAGCGTGAATAAATACGCGGCATGTATGAAGCTGAATTGGCCAAACTATAAAGGCGATAGAGCGCTTCGTATATTCGACGAAGGGGGAGTTCAATTTGGCAGTTTTCAATTAAAAAATCCAGATCTTTCTCCTTCGCCAATATACTTTAATCTTAGAATTCCCAAAGATGGAGGTTGGCTCACTCAATGTACAATAGACATGGTAGCCATTGATTTATTCTTAGCGTTAGATAACACTCCTCGCGATGGATTGATTGCTGGCATACCAAAAGCAGGCGTTCCGATTGCGGCGGCATATTATAATTTTATGAATAGAGTTAGAGTGCCAAATAGATTTTTGAAGCTGGCAAATTTTGAAAAGAAAGAAAACAACGGCGAGCGAAGAATCGCGGTCTTTTGCTCGTCAGTCCACGGGCGAGTACTTGTAATAGACGATGTTATCTCCAGCGCCGATACTATGCTTGAAGCGGCAAAGGCCGTTGAAGAGGCGGGATGCACAGTTTCCGCGTTCGCGGTATACATAGATAGGGAGCAGGGAGGAAAAGAGAGGCTTGAAGCGCGAGGATATAAAATTGTAAGCGTGTATAAGATTTCAGAATTGCTCGAATTTTATATGAATTTGGATCTTATAACACAGGAAAAATATAACGAAGTAATGCGCTATATAGAAAGAACTAAAAAAATAATCGCGCAGTAGAGACTATGACTCAACTTAGGTTGGGTCTTTTTTATATAAACAAAAACTCCGAAAAGCGAGATCTTTCGGAAAGCCTCGCGTGGTGGATAACTAAAAAATTACAGAAGATGTTATGTGATATAATAAAGCTAATGACACGCGCAGAAAGCATGCAACGGAGGATTTTATTTTTAGCGATATTTTTTAACCTATTCTTATGCCTAACGAAAAACAAACAAATGAACTTCACTTGATTCGTGAGAGGATGGAATCGTTGGAAAATAAGTTTAGCGCTCAAAACGAGCGACTGAACAGATTAGAGGAGCAGATGAGATCTGCGCCTCGAGCACCTCAACAAAGAGTGCCGGCTCCAACCCCGGAGAATTTATCGGTTCCTCCGCCACCTCCACAATTTGTTCCAGGGGCGGGAGAAGCCCCCCTTACTCAAAGGAGCTATGTAGGGTCGAAGGCAGGAATGCTTTTAGGGGCAAAGCGCGCAGTTGAAGAAAAAGAGGGGAAAGGAATAGATTTTGAGCACATTCTTGGTGGAAATTGGATGGTCAAGATTGGGGTTGCCGCATTGGTGCTTGGCGTTGGATTCTTTTTCAAGCTCGCCTTTGACAATAACTGGATCGGTCCGACCGGCCGTATAATTCTTGGCATGATTGGCGGATTTGCGCTTTTGGGAGTCGGGGAATATTGGCAGAAGAAGTATAGCCAGTACGCGCAGATTTTGACAGGAGGCGGCATTGCGATCCTATACTTTACCATATACGCTGCTCACGCGTTTTACGAACTTCCATTTTTTGGTTCGTACGCGGCATTTAGCTATATGGCGCTGGTCACGTTGGTATCGGGGGCTCTTGCGTTGCGCTACGACAAACCAATTATCGCGATAGCGGGGATCTTGGGCGGATTTTTCGCGCCCCTTATGTTCGTAAAGACGGTGAACGAGTTCACTCTTCTTATCTACATTATTATTTTAGACGGTGGAATTCTTGCGATAAGCAGTTTGCGTAGTTGGCGTCCGCTGACACTTCTTGGACTTACTGGATCTTTCATCTTATATTTGTATTGGCATTACGCGTACTATGATACAGAGAAGTTTGCGACGGCAGAAATATTTTTGACTTCGGTCTTCTTCATTTTTGCTTTTGCTACAATACTTTGGCAATTGCTCTGGAAAAAGAAAGCCACCGATCCTGATCTTATTCTGATGATCGTCAACGCGGTAATTTACGTTGGCGCAAGCTATCTCTTGCTAAGTGGTCATCCGGTATATAAAGACTGGGTCGGGTTTTTCGCGTTCGCGGTTGCCGCGTTTTACGTGATCCTTGCGTACCTTGCGTTTTCACGGGCAGACAAAGACTTCCGGCTGACTTTGTTTCTGGGCGCGATCGGACTTGTGTTGCTTACGATCGCGCTGCCATTGCAGATAAGATCTATGGAACTAAGCGGCAACTGGATCACTATTGCCTGGGCCGTAGAGGGATTGGTACTCCTGTGGCTCGGATTTTACCTGGCAAGTTACCACCTTCGTTTTGGGGGGCTCGCAGTTTTCATACTGGCTGGCCTGCGTTTGATATTTTTTGATACGAGATTATCACACGATACCGACTTTATCATATTTTTTAACACGAGGTTTCTGACATTTATTATCTGTATCGCGGCATTATTTACAGCTTCATATCTATATTATCGCGCACGAGAGAAGATTCATGCGAGCGAACGCAATGTGTTTCCCGCATTGCTTCTTGCCGGTAATTTTTTTACGCTTTGGATACTGACATCCGAGGTTATTAGTTTTTTTGATGAAAAGATTCGCGTGTTGCGCAGCGAGTCGCAAGCAATAAAGCAGGTGATTTTTGAACGAGTCCAAAAAGCTGACTACACGGCAATCAAGAACCTTGAGCACGCGAAGAATTTTTCAATATCGGCGCTGTGGGCCGTGTACTCAATCACGTCTATCGCAATAGGGATCTTGCGGCGCAACCGCATTATTCGCCTTGCCGGTCTTGCGCTGTTTATGGTAACAATTGTGAAGGTGTTTATTTTGGACGTATTTAGTATAGGGGGAATATACCGGGTTGCGTCTCTTACAAGTCTTGGCGTGATTCTGACAATCTCAGGATACTTGTATCAGAGGTATAGCGAGAGAATTAAAGAGTTTATGAAGAAGGAAGGGGAAGGCAATAAATTTTAATATATAATTATATGAATTCACGAATTTTTTTATTTATATTTGTTCTATTTTTCATCGCAGGCACGGCCCTTGCTGACTTTAACATAAAGGATTGGCAGTACGAAAGAAGCATTCAGCTGCCACAGCTTTCCGCGACGAATTTTGTTGAGGTTAATTTTGATGAGGGCGTTTTTTCAAAAGCCGCTTCAGGGCTCCGCGATTTAAGGGTAATGCGCGGCAACGAGGAGCGGCCGTACAAGCTGGTGGTTGACAGATCAATTTTGGAGGGCGATCGTTTGAGCGGCAGAGTATACGATATAAGCTCGGTGCCAGGGCAGTATACTTCATTTATCGTGGACCTTGGAAGCGCGGGACTCTTCCATAATCGGGTAGAGATAATTTCAAGTTCTATCAACTTCCGGCGCGAGGCGGCTGTAGAGGCAAGCAATGATGCGATTTCCTGGGCCACTGTTCAGTCGAAGGCGGTAATCTACGATTATACGGATAGGGATGCGGCGCTCAAGGCGCGCAATTCCACAATTTACTACCCCGAGTCCACGATGCGCTATTTGCGCGTGCGGATCATAGACACGGACGAAGAACCGCTTGTCATTTCAACCGCCAACGTCTTATACGAAAAAAAGACCCAGGCGAAAACCGTATCCTATCCGGTCTCAATCATTGAGCAGTCAATAGACGAAGAATATCGCGCAAGCCGATTTATCGCGGATCTTGGGTCGGCCGGGTTGCCCAGCAACACTCTTGCCGTTTTGGTATCGGGATCCAACTTTAAGCGGGATATCGGCCTGGAGGGGAGCAAGGACAAAGAGAAGTGGGATGTCATCAAAAGCCGAGATGTTATCTTTTCGTATCAGACACCAAAGTTTACCGGTTCGAAACTGGCAATCACGTACCAGGAAAGCACATACCGTTATATGCGCTTGACTATTTTTAACAAAGACGACGCGCCCTTATCCGTTCAGGGACTTGCGGCTTCCGGGGTCTTGCGGAATTTGGTGTTTGAGGCAGAGCCGGAGGGAGAATATAAGCTCTACTATGGCAATCGAGATGCGCGCTATCCACAGTATGACATTGAAAGTTACTTTCAATATCTGGACGTGGAGAATATCCCGCAGGCAACGCTTGGCACGCAGGCCCTCAATAGTCTCTTTATAGAGAAACTTCCTCCAAAGCCCCCATTGTCGGAGCGTTTTCCATGGCTTTTCCCCGCGGTGCTTGCCATCGGGATCGCATTGCTGGGTAGCCTCCTCGTGAAACTCCTTCTTGGTATTCGCAAGCGATTACCTCCGCAATGAACTTGAAATTTTCGACTAAATCCTCCTTGCCCCATGCCGTCCGAGCGTAGCCAGGTCTGGTACTGGGGTCCACGTTTAGGTTTGTGAAATAACGGCT